>DAOLNV010000040.1 GCA_035416745.1 Candidatus Hydrogenedentota bacterium
GTCCAGACGCCCGATAACCAGATAACTGGAGGAAACACCTTGAATCCCCGGGCATGGTGGGCGCGGTACGAATGCCTTGTCTGCGCCGCGGGCATCTCCGGAGCGCCAACGGCGCAAACCATACCACCCCGGGCCTTCAGCCCGGGAAATGCGGAGAATTCCTTCTACCCAGCCCTCCGGGCTGGGCTGGTATGTCCGCGCGCCATTGGCGCTCCGGAAGGGACAATGTCTTGTCCACATCGCGCGCGTCTCCGGAGCGCCAACGGCGAGAAACATGCTCGAAGCAGAAAACCAAACCGTCCTGAACAAGCCTGGCGCGGCCACGAGGCCCTGTTCGGGACGGAGGTTCTTACATTTCCCCCGTCAGGTAGCGCACCGCTTCATTGGCACCCACTTTCCGCGCCAGGTCCAGCGGCGTGTTCCCATCCGCGTCCGTCACCTGGGGATCGGCCGAGAAATCTTCCAGCAGCATTTCCACGGTCTGCACCTGATTGCAGGCGGCGGCGTAATGCAACAGCGCCATTCCATATTCGTCCGGCGCGTTCACATCGCCCCCCCGGCGCAGGTATGCCCCCACCTTTTCCATGTTTCCCTGAGCCGCGGCGTCATAGACCGAAATCCCATCCGCTTCGAGTGCTTCTGGTGTGCCGCGGCCGCACGCTGCGCAGATGAGCAGCATGCACCCGGCGAGACCGCACATACTCCATCGCAATCCCTTCATGATCTTCCTCTCTATAACTGATGCCAGTCATTCATGAAAGGCGTGGGGCCGCGCGAAGCGGCCCCACGGAACAGTCGCGTTCATCACGGCGAATACTGGTAGCCGTCGCTGAGAATCTCTTGCGTGCAGCAATACAGCCAGGAACCGGTCGACTGTGGATACCTGGCCCACTCGACGTGGCCGTCCATGCATAACACATTGGCGCCGCCCGGTACGTGGCAGAAGTCTTTGCCGCCTTCCGAGATGCCGCCGCCGGGACCCATCGTGCGGATCGTGTCCCACATGGTAATGATCTGGGATTGTGCCCGGCTGCTGCCCGCTGGGTTGTTGATGTCGGTGATGAAGAACCGTTCAATGCCTTCCCGCAGGTGGTACAAGGTGATGGTCCGGCCATTGGAAGGCAACGTGATGCTTCCGTCTTCGTAGGCCATCATGTAGCACCCCATCCCGGACAGGCTCGGCGTGCCGCTGTTGTACCCGTTGTGCAGGTACAGGAAGATGGCGGCACAATCTTCGCGCGCTACCAGAGCATCCGGCGGAATTGCCACGGCCCAGTAGGCATACGACCAGTCGGGCATGTACGGATAGCAGGTCGTTGGGGTGCAATCTGTCCCAACAACCGGGTAGGGCAGACTGGAAACAGGATTGGGCTGCATGACCGGCAATTTCCAATTGTCGCCTACCCGGCGCCATACACCGTTAGTGGGTTGGCCCGGTGGCATGTCATAGGGCCATTCGCTCGACTCGGGCCAATACTTCCCCGGACCGGAATCCACATCCGAGGGGCAGAACCAGATGGCGAGGTCCGTCGCATATTCAGGATACAGTTCGGGCACGTTCAGGCCGTGCCACACCCGGACATTGTCGCCGCGTATCGCCTCGGTGGGAGTGTTGTCGTACCGCACCGTACGGCACACCCACCGATCACGGTGTTCCGCAGCAAACATCTTGTGGATCAGCCCGAACTGTTTCAGATTGTTCTGGCAACTCGCCCGCCGCGCCGCTTCTCTCGCGCGGGAAAGCGCTGGCAAGAGAATGGCCGCGAGTATGCCGATGATGGCAATGACCACCAGCAGTTCAATCAACGTAAACCCGTGCTTTTTCATTCATTACCTCCCGCCCTCGTGAGGGCTTCCGGTTACATCTCCGGAATTGTGCAACTCTGACTGCTTAAGTTCAGCTTCACACACGAGGAGTACACCATATCTCATAGCTCCCTCTCTAACTATGATTGAATCCAAAAGAACACGGGAACCCGTTCCTCACCTCCTTCTTGTTCGCACCGTCCGAGAGACAAACACTCCCGTAAACCTCAAATACGAATAAAATTAAATCCATGATAATCCAGAAAAAAGGTTTTTGCAATAATTAGCCTAATTATTAGCCTAATTATTGTAAGGAATCGACCAAAGATATGGAACGGCAACAGGTTGCGCGAAAAGGCCAAACGCGAGTAGTCGGTGGCATGCCCCCTGCGGTAACCCTTTCCGGCGGCGACCGTTGGAGTTCCGGTCGGTCCGCGCAATCCGCGCCCTTGCAGGCTTCCCCGGCAGGTCTTGCCCTCCCCTCCGCCGCGCCCGCACTGGCCTTCCAGGCTCGTGGGGGAGCCCGGGGTTTGAACGGGTTTCTCTCGTTGGCCTCCGCGACCCGGGAGAATTTCGTGCTGTGCGGGATGGTCTCGATTGAGGGAGACTTCGCAGATCTTCTTCAAGACCACACCAAGGTGCGCTGTCGGACTCCGCAGTGCGCCGCTTTTATCTTGCGCTCTGTCGTGATACCCTCCTTCATGCTGGCTCCCGGCGACATTCCAGCGCGTCCCGGAATGGGTTCGTGATGCGCGACGTTGGATCATGATAGAGGCTTGTCAGCCAGAAGGACGTATCTGTATGCTCTCCAACCGTATACCCACGATTCTCCTTTGCATCGCGGTTGCTCTGTGCGTTGGCCTGTGCGCGTTGGGCGCATCCGCCGCGGAGGAATCCTCCGCAGGAAACGGGTGGCGCGCAGGCGTTGCCCGTGTTGACATCACGCCCGAGGCGCCCCTGTGGCTTGCGGGATATGCCGCACGGAGTCATGCCGCGGAAGGTGTCCTCCATCCGTTGTGGGTGAAGGCCCTCGCGCTCGAAGATGCCTCAGGGCAACGCGCCCTGTTGGTTACGAGCGACCTGCTCGGATTTCCACGCGACATGGCAGAGACGCTCCTTGCACGCATCGAATCGAAGCACGGGCTGCCAGGCAGCCACGTGATTCTGAGCAGTTCCCACACCCATTCCGGCCCGGTTGTGTCGAACATGCTCTTCGAGATCTACCCGCTGGAAGCGGCCGACAAAACCCTCATCGAACAGTACTCGAACGCCCTCGTGGATCGGATTCTCGGGGCCGTGGACGCTGCCTTGAGCGGCTTGGCGCCCGTGCGGCTTGAATCGGGCAACGGCGTCACGCGCTTTGCCGTAAACCGCCGCAACAACACCGAGTCCCGGATTACCGCAACGCACGATTTCAAGGGCCCGGTGGACCATGCGGCGCCGGTTTTGCGGGTGTCACGAGAAGACGGCACGATGCTTGCCATCGTATTCGGATACGCCTGTCATGCGACGACCCTGGATATTTACAAGTGGTCAGGCGACTACCCCGGCTTCGCGCAAATCGAACTGGAAGCCGAATACCCGGGCGCCATGGCCATGTTCTTCGCCGGCTGCGGCGCCGATCAGAACCCGCTGCCCCGGCGAACCATCGAGCGGGCGCAGCAATACGGCCGCGAACTGGCCATAGCCGTGGAACGCGTGCTCGCCGAGCCCATGACGCCGCTGGAACCCGCGTTCCGAGCACATTACACGGAGGTCGAGCTGGCCCTTGCCCCGGCCCCCAGCCGCGAAGAGCTGGCCGCGCAGGCCGTGAACGCCCCCGGCTACCAGCAGCGATGTCTCAACCGCCTTATCCAAACGCTGGATGCGGGCCAGCCCCTCCCCTCCATCTATTCGTATCCGGTCCAGTTTTGGCAATTGGGCAAACAGACCATTGTGGCCTTGGCGGGCGAGGTCGTGGTGGACTACTCAATCTTTCTGAAACGAATGCTGGGCAACGACACATTCGTCATGGCCTATGCCCATCATATTCCAAGCTACATCCCCTCGGAGCGGGTGCTTGCCGAAGGCGGCTACGAAGGCGCCACGGCACAGCTTTACTATGGTCTGCCAGCGCCCTGGGCGCCCGGGGTTGAAGAACGCATCATGAACGGCGCTACCGAAGCCGCCACGGCGCTCGACCTGCCCGTTTCCCCCTGGAAAGAGGAATAGCAGCGGTAAACGCGGGGCGCGGCCATTTCGCCTGTCAAACACGGAGCAATTGGCGTATCACGTCGCGGAACGCGGTTTCGGACTCGGGCCGGAGGTGAGATGCCGTGGGTTCGTAGCCGCCCTCCTCGTACGCGCGGGCCGTGCAGACATATCCCGGTGCGCAATCGCCATACCCTGAAACCGCCACGAAATCGTCTTTCCGCAGTTCCTTGGCAAGAAGCTGATACTCGATCATCGGTTCGCCGGGCAGATGCAGGACATGCACATTTCCCATGTGCATTGCGCTGAGCTCGATCGGGCGGGCGCTCCGAAGGCGATACGCCAGCGACATCGCGGCGCCCGTGCGCACGCTGTCTACCTTTTTCGCGTCGGCCATCTGAGCCTGACAGTCAGCTTCCGCGTAGCCTGCGTCATCGCGAACGGTCAAGGGGAAATTGGCTGTCGTCCACTCGATTGCGGGAACAGGCACGAAGTTTGGCGCGGCACTCGAAGCCTTCATCGCGGCATAAAGGCGTTCGTACAAGCCCTGCCGCGCCTCGGGCGTGCCGTCGTTGTATTTTCCCGCGGCGACGTTGCCCGCGCACCCGGTGAAATACACCTGGCATACCCCCTCCTCCTGTTCGAGGCGTTCGCGGGCCATGCCTACAAAATCGTAGCTCGCACGGGGATCGCCGTAGAAACTCTGCGGATGCGTAGCGTAATAATGAAGACGCGCCAGCGGGCGGCCACCCTGGGCAAAAGTGATGGTCTGCAATACCGGGTCAATCAGTCCTTCGGGCATGGCCCGCAACTTCTCGTCGCGGCACGAACTCCCCCGGAAACCGACCTTGCCTTCTCCCGCGGGTGTGCGGCGGTTCGAGGCGACCCGCTCGACCGGGGCCTGGCTGGTCCCGACCGCATCGCAAGGCGTCAGGTTCTCGATGGAGCGCCGGACGGCCTCTCCGAGTGTTGCCGCGGCCGATTCGAACACCTCGGTTGCGGGATATGCCGGCGGCGTATCGAGCGTTTTCAGGAATGGCCACGCGTCGGCATCTCCCATGGGCGCAGTGTGCTGGTGAACGGTCTGCACGGCCACGCGCGACACGCTGGTATCCGCGCCCCGGGCCACCGCCTCTCGGAACGAGTCATACGTTGAATTGCGCAGTTCGCACCAGTCCACGGCGCACAAGACATAGCGCGCATCACCTTGCTCGATGACCACGCCCTTGGCCAGGAGCGGATATTCAATCGTCTCGAGCGGATTGTAGCTCGAGTAGATTGGCGTGCCCAGCGGCACCGTAACATCACATGCGAACGTGGCCAGCCGCATAGGGGTTTCCGGCGATGGTGACTCCCCGGCCCTCGTCCGGCGACTCGAAACCAACGCCCCCGCGGTCAACACCGATGCGCCGTGCAAGAAACCCCGTCTATTCATCTTTGTTCCTCGTATTTTGCTCATTCCAGGGGGTCCTGTTTTGCGGTTTTATCTGTGGTCATACCTGCGAACTCGTTGGGATAGTAACGGGTTTCTCGCGGAGGATCAACAGGCATTCAGGGCTTCAAAATTCCCCGAGACCACAAAGGTGATCATTGAACACCGGTCGCACTGAGGGTATAGTTCTGCCGCATCCTTCACCTGAACTCAGCCAATGCAAGGGGAGCTAACCATGGAAATCCGCCACGGAGCGATTCTATTCCTGGCGCTGGCGTTGCTGGCCCTGGGACTTCAACGTAACGCGTTCGCCGAACCGCGGCAAGTGATCCCGATATGGAACGGCACCCCGCCCGAAGCCAAGGGGTCGGAAGCCGCGGATATCCCCACTCTGGGCCTCTACCCGCTCGAGCAAGACGCGGCGGGGCCTGCGGTGCTGGTATGCCCGGGTGGCGGGTATAGCGGTCTCGCCATGGATCACGAGGGCGAACAGATCGCGCAATGGCTCAACAAGAACGGACTCGCAGCTTTCGTGCTCACATACCGCGTTTCGCCGTATCGCCATCCTCTGCCGCTCAACGACGCCAAACGCGCCATGCGGCTGGTCCGCGCGAACGCCGCTGCGTGGAAGGTCGACCCGGCATGCCTGGGTATCATGGGGTTCTCCGCGGGCGGGCACCTGGCGTCGACCGTCTCGACCCGTTTCGATTTGGGCGATGCGTCAGCGCAAGACCCGGTTGACCGCCAGAGTTCACGCCCCGATTTCGCGATCCTGTGTTATCCGGTCATTACTTTCCAGCCGCCGTACGCCCACATGGGCTCACGAAATAACCTCCTCGGCGAGGATGCGCCGGAGGAACTGGTTCAGAGCCTGTGCAACCACACCCAAGTGACGGAGCAGACGCCCCCGACGTTTCTCTTCCACACGGCGGACGATCCGGGCGTCCCGGTTCAGAACAGCCTGCTCTACTTCAGCGCGTTGCGCGAACACAACGTGCCCGCCGAACTGCACGTGTACGAGCACGGGCGCCACGGAGTGGGCCTCGCACCCGACATGCCTGAGTTGGCAACCTGGCCCGGCCTCTGCATCAACTGGTTGCGTGTTCGGGGAATTCTGGCAAAATAGCTCTTTCGGGACTCACGGACAGGCGAGCGGCCCGAGCGCAAGGCCACTTCTCACAGTGTCGCGCGAACGCTCCTCGATAGGGAAACGGCATGGCCTTGAGTGATCACCCTTCGACGGGAACAATCAGTACGGCCGCATGGACGCTGATGGCCTCTCGCCGTCCTTCGGGGCCAAGGCCTTCGTTGGTCTTGGCCTTTACGGAAATGCTTTCTACCGGAACGCTCAGGCATTCGGCCAGAGACTTGCGAATCGCGGGGATATGCGGATTCAGTTTGGGTTCCTGGGCAATCACGGTCGCATCGATATTGGCCAAGCGACAACCGGCCTCCTTTACCATAACATACGCTTTTGCAAGGAGTTGCAGGCTATCAGCGCCTTTGTAGGCGGGGTCGGTGTCTGGAAAATGCTCACCGATGCTTCCCAAGGCTGCGGCCCCAAGCAGGGCATCGGTAATCGCATGGGCGAGGACGTCCGCGTCTGAATGTCCTGTAAGTCCTTTATCGTAAGGGATTTTCACGCCTCCCAGGATTAGCGGGCGGCCCGTTTCGAGCCGGTGCAGGTCGTAGCCTTGTCCGATACGCATTACACAAACCCTTTAGCGATAATTGCTTCTGCGAGCATCAGGTCCTCCGGCGTGGTAACCTTGAAATTGAACGGCGAACCCATGACCAGTTTCACGGTCCCCCCCATCTGTCGAACGAGCGTAGCATCGTCGGTTGCTGCAAAGCATTGTGCGCGAGCATGTTGATGGGCCTGCCGAATCACGTCTACGCGGAAGGTCTGGGGGGTCTGACACGCCCAGAGGCAACTCCTGTCGGGAGTGTCCGCGAGAATATCATCCGCTCCTGCCACGAGGATGGTGTCGGAGCAGGGAATCGCCACCGTTGCCGCACCAAACTCCTCGGCAGCGTCGATCGAGGCCTGAACAGATGTCTGAGAGATGAAAGGCCTTGCGGCATCATGAATTACAACAATTTCGGCGGCATTGTCGATGGTTTCGAGCGCGTTCTCGACAGATTCCTGGCGTTCCCGGCCGCCATCGACAAGGAAGAAGGCCGTGTCCGGAAAAGCGTCACCCAGAAGCGCCTCGAAATCCGTTTGAGTGCCCGGGGGAACCGTGATGATTGCGCCGGGAAGCAGCCCCAGAGGCTGGAATCGTTCCAACGTGCGTACTAAAAGGGGTTTACCCCCGCAAAGCACAAGCGCCTTCGGCTGTGCAAGTCCCAGCCGAAGGCCCATGCCCGCTGCGGGAACGATGAGTCTCACGTTCACGACAATACGCTTTGAAGCTTCGTAAATATCATGCGGCCGGCGGTGGTCTGGAGCACACTGGTTACGATGACGGAGACATCCTTGCCTACGTGGTCCTTTCCGCCGTCCACAACGATCATCGTGCCGTCATCCAGATAGCCGACGCCCTGGAAGGCTTCCTTGCCCTCTTTCACGATGCGCACCTGCATCTGTTCGTCCGGAAGAACCGCCGGTTTCAGCGCATTTGCAAGGTCGTTGATGTTGAGCACCTGCACGCCTTCGATCTGGGCGACCTTGTTGAGATTCAGGTCGTTGGTGAGGATCTTGCCTCCATAATCGCGGGCGACCCGCACGAGTTTCCCATCGACCTCGGCGATATCTTCGGGATCATCTTCGACGACCTTGATCTCGACCAGATGGTTGCTCTCCTGCATTTCCTTGATGATGTCAAGGCCCCGGCGGCCGCGCGCGCGACGCAACACATCCGGCGAATCCGCGATGTTCTGCAATTCCTTAAGAACAAACCGGGGAATCAACAATGGACCCTCCACGAATCCGGTCCTGCAAACATCAGCAATACGCCCGTCGATGATCACGCTCGTATCGACGACCTTTGCCTGGGTAAAACCGAATTGGCGGCGATGCATGGCGTTCCTGAGCGCTTCCCAATTCGACGCCATGGTAAGCCCCAGAGAAATGCCCACGAAACCAAATATCAGGACCACCGAGGTGTACAGGAAAATCGTTATGTTGGGGTCTTCCGGTCTCAAGATTTCGAAATGAGTCATGTATTTGACCAGCCCATACCCCACCACCATGCCGAGAATGATGCAGAGAACCGCGGGAGCGATTTTCTCAAAGAGGTCCTGGGTGACGAAACGGAGCAGCAGGATCACGCCGACCGAAATGGCGGCGCCCATCAAACCGCCGAAAATGCCCCAGGGCACCTGGTCCTGCGTATGCATGATCTCCTCGCCAATTCGCTCGTTCTGTGCGTTTACATAGTCGTTGTAGTTATCGACGAGCAGCACGGCCCACAGCGTGCCCATGAGAATGCAGGCCAATACAAAGATGATACGGATTGCTTTTATCATGTGTCTGCCACCCTACTCTTTCGGCATTGACCGATCTTGCCGGGACCCGTCAACTGAATAAACACCACTCTTATAACATGCGGACATGGGGGAAACAACCATACAGGGACCCCTACATCACACAGGCATTCGTTCGACGCATGCGCTCACGATCTGGGTCAATTTGGGTTCGGCCTCGGACGCGATCGCGATAATCCTTTCTATTTCAACCGGTTTGAGCGCATCGGGAAAACATTCGTCCGTGACCACCGAAAACGCCAGTACCTTCATACCTCCGTGCACCGCGACGATAACCTCCGGAACGGTGCTCATGCCGACTACATCGGCGCCCATACCGCGCATCATACGGTATTCGGCCCGGGTTTCGAGACTAGGCCCCGGGCAAGCTAAGTATACTCCTTTTTGTAGTCTTATCCCCTTCTCCATGGCCACGGTTTCCGCTAATTCGATCAACTCACGGGTGTAGGGTTCGGACATATCCGGAAACCGCGGGCCCAGAGTATCGTCATTGGGGCCAATAAGAGGGTTGTCTCCCATGAAATTGATGTGGTCTTCAATCACCATGAGGTCCCCAGCGCGGAACTGAGGGTTCAGGCCGCCGGCAGCGTTGAAAGCCACAAGCACTTGCGCGCCGAGCGCACGCATGACGCGGACCGGAAACGTTACCTGCTTGAGGGAGTAGCCCTCGTACCGGTGAAACCGGCCCGACATGGCAGCCACGGGTTTCCCTCCCAGATGGCCGAGCAACAACTCGCCAGCGTGCGATTCCACCGTCGAGACGGCGAAATGCGGAAGAACTTCATAGCTCAAACGCGCTTCGAGCTCGAGCCGATCCGTCAACCCGTTCAGGCCGGTCCCCAGAATTACACCGACCTTGGGCATCAACGAACACTTTGCTCGGATAACCTGGACGCTTTCCTCAATCTGCTGTCGCAACTCAGACACCATACTTCCCCTTCTGCTGGAGAACGGAACGTGTGCGGATGTCACTACGCTCTCAGGGACTTCTCCACGTATTCCCGTGTAACTCCTTCGAGCGAGAGCCGTTTTTCGCGGGACTTCTCGCCTCCTACGATCTCAATCGCCCGCTTGGGGAGCCCCAGCTTCTTCGAGAGAAACACCTGCAACGCCTTGTTGGCCTCTCCCTCGACCGGCGGTGCCGTCAACGCGATCCGGATGCGGCCATCGGACTCCCACCGGACGTCGTCACGGGATGCCTTCGGCTGCACACGCACGGCAAGATAGACCTTGCCATTCTTCTCCGTGATGGCATCCACGAGCACCGTCACCCCTCGAGCCATTTCCCCATGGCGCGGAACTTTTCCTGACGCTTCCGGGGAGACCACCGGTTTTCATCGCAGCCCTGAAGGAACTGCCGAATGTGGCACCGAAGCGTGTTCGCGGCACCGTCAGGATCCCGATGCGCCCCGCCGGGAGGTTCAGGGAGCACTTGGTCTATTACGCCCAGGTTCAGCAGCTCGCCGGCGGTAATCCTCAGTGCGGATGCGGCCAGTTCTTTGCGCTCGGCATCGCGCCACAGGATTTCGGCGCACCGTTCCGGGGGACAGATGACATAGATCGCCCACTCGAACATGGCCACGACGTCTCCCAGAGCGATTCCCAATGCGCCGCCGCTTCCGCCTTCGGCAAGCACTGCCGAAAAGACCGGGACTTTCAGGGCGAGCATAGCCCGTAGGTTTTCGGCAATGGCAGGCCCTTGTCCCCGCTGCTCGGCCTCGATGCCGGGGTGGGCCGCAGGGGTGTCTACAAACGTTATGACCGGATACCCGAAGCGTTCGGCCAAATTGAATAGCCGCAATGCCTTACGATAACCCTCGGGATGCGCCATGCCGAAGTTTCTGCGAAGCCGTTCGTCGGTCGAGACGCCCTTTTGATGGCCAACAACCACAACGGTACGGCCTTCGAAACGCCCGAGTCCCCCAATGAGCGCGGGGTCATCGCCCACGGCCCGGTCGCCATGCAACTCGAGGAAGTCGTCGAGAACGCGCGATGTGTAATCCAGCATGCGAGGACGTAACGGATGCCGCGCAAGCTGGACCCGTTGCCAGGGGGTAATATCGGAAAAAACGCGTTTCAGCTCGGCATCCAGTTCACGCTGGAGACCTTCCCGTTCCTCGGCGCTGCCGGCCATACGCAACTTGATTTCGAGTTCGACGCTGTGTTTCTCGAAAGGAAGCCAAGGATCTAATGCGGATCTGGCGCTATCGACCAACTCGATCGGACTGTGCTGCATACCACCCTACCCCTGGGTTGTCGTTCTGCAATCTCCACGCTGCCGGCGCTATTCTAACACGACTTCCGCGGGCACTCCATATTTGCCAACGGCGGCCCTGCCGGCGAAGAGGCAGAACGGATTCGCAGGGCTGGCGGTGCGCTGCCGTTTGGTATACTCGGCGCATGGACATACTCGAGATAACAGATCGGTTGTGCAGAGAAATGGATGAACTGGTTTTCGGGCCGCCGGTCGCGTGCGTATACAATCCATTGAAATACGCACACGAAGGATGGGCTGCCTACGTACGGGCTTTTGGTGAAGGGCCCCGAGAAATCCTGCTTGTCGGCATGAACCCGGGCCCGTTTGGCATGGCCCAGACCGGTGTCCCGTTTGGCGATGTGCCCTCCGTGCGCGACTGGATGGGTATCGAGGCGGAAATACATACGCCGGCGCACGAACATCCGCGGCGGCCGGTCAAGGGTTTCTTGTGCGGCCGCCGCGAGATCAGCGGTCAGCGGCTCTGGGGGTGGGCCGAGAAACGATTCGGGCGCGCAAAGCATTTCTTCGAACGCTTCTTCGTCCTTAATTACTGCCCCCTGTGCTTCTTGGAGGAGTCGGGCCGGAACCGTACGCCCGACAAGCTGAAGGCCGGCGAGCGCGCGCATCTCTACCTGGCTTGCGACAACGCACTGGCTTCTCAAGTCGAGTATTTCCAGCCGAAGTACGTGCTCGGGATCGGCGCTTTTGCGGAAAGCCGTATCCGGAGCGCCCTCGAGCACCGCGATATCCAGGTCGGCCGCATACTGCATCCCAGTCCAGCCAGCCCAGCGGCAAACCGCGGATGGGACGAATCCGTCGAAAGGACTCTGCGTTCCCTGGGCATCCGGCTTTAGGATGCCTATTGTGCAGAGAATGTCGGGGGAGTTTCAGCGCCGTTCAAACTGGGCGACGAGCTCCACGTGCCGCGTGTGAGGGAACATGTCGACGGCTTTCATGTCCACGACCGTATACTTCTCGAGCAAGGCTTCGATCTCGCCCGCCAATACGGTTGGCTTGCATGAGACATACAGGATTCGCGGGGGCGAAAGGTCCAGTAAGCGCCGCAAGGCCTTTGGATGAAGCCCCGCACGGGGCGGATCGACAACCACCGCGGCGCTCTCCGGCAAGGCCTCCTGCTTCAACAGGAATTCGTGCAGATAATCCTCTACGCGTTCCGTGTGGAACGTGACGTTGTCGATGCCGTTCAGTTGGGCGTTGTGGCGTCCGTCTTCCGAGGCCTCGGGCACATTCTCGACGGAATACACCTGTTCGACAAGGTCCGCACACGCCAAAGCTATCGACCCCATGCCCCCGTACAGGTCATAGAGCGTCGTTGCGGCCGTCTGCTTCACCCAGGCGCGGATCTTTCCATAAAGCCTCTCTGCCGCGAGGGTATTGGTCTGGAAGAAGCTGAAGGGAGATATGCGAAACGACAGTTTTCGGGCGGAGGACGCCTCCTCGTCAGGGATATGCAGCTCCTCCGTTATGCCGGGCACGCCGTGAAGAAGCCGCAACTCGTCCGCGGCGGCTACCTGGGCTTTGCCGCGAAAGAGCGCGTGCTGGATGCTGTCCGAAGGAAATACGGACTGCACGCATTCGAGGAATCCTTGGACATCCAATTCTCCGTCGGCGGTGACCAGCACCACCATGCGCTGGCCGGTGTGTTTGGCGTCGCGTACCAGGAGAACACGCAGGAACCCCGTTTCTGACCTGGAGTGAAATGCCTGGTAACCCCGTTCGCGCAGCCACCCGCGCACGGCTCCGAGCAGTTCCGGAAATCCATTGGGGGCAATATGGCATTCGTCGATTTCGAGGGGACCGTACCAGCGGCCGCGGGGCTTGAATCCAAGGGCGGTTTCGCGCTGAAATCCTTTTGGCGGGGGCTCGTCATAGTGTTTCCCGCCAAAGTTGGGGTCCACCTTGTTTCGGTAGTGCCAGATGTCGGGAGACCCTTCAACGGGGACAGGACCCGGCCAGCAGAATCCGAAGAGTTCCTGAAGCGCAGTTCCCTTGTCGCGGAGTTGCTGCCCGTACGCGATATCCTGGGTCTGACAGCCTCCGCAGGCCCCGAAGTGGGGACATCGAGGTTGTATGCGATGCTGACTATCTTGCATGAATAGTGCCGAGATTCAGCCGGGGTTCCACAACGAGAGCCATCCTGACAGCATTCGGATACCTTAAGAGAATAGCGGGCACAGGTCAAGAACCGGCACGAGAGGATAAATCGGGCTGCATAACATGATAGAATCGGGCGTGGTGTCAGGTAAGAGATGGAGCCATGTGCGACGAGAACGGCAATGCTTATCGAACTAACCAAGAAACTGGTGATAGAACGGCTGCCCGGGCGTCCTGACACGGGTCACAAAGGGACCTTTGGCCATGTGTTCATCGTGGGCGGTTCCCTGGGCTTCACGGGCGCCATGAAACTCGCGGGGCTCGGAGCGGCGCGCGCCGGCGCCGGTCTGGTGACCCTGGGCGTGCCCGAATCACTCATGACCATCGTGGGCGCCCAGATGCTCGAGTGCATGACCTTTGCTGTCGGTGAGAGCCCCTCTCGCAGCCTCGGGACGAACGGGCTCGAGGCCGCCCTGGAGTTTGCCGCAGGCAAAGATGCCGTGGTGCTGGGCCCCGGGTGCTCCCGCCACCCCGATACCCGGGAATTCGTGCTCGCCTTTGTACGCAAGTGCCCAGTCCCCCTTCTCATCGATGCGGACGGCCTGAACAACCTGTCAACGGACGCGGCCGCACTGAATCAGGCGCAGGCGCCGGTCCTCGTGACGCCGCATCCTGGCGAGATGGCGCGTTTGGCGGGCACGTCGATATCCGATGTGCAGTCTGACCGGCCGAACACTGCCCGGAAATTCGCATCGGATTACGGATGCACGGTGGTTTTGAAAGGGGCTGGAACAATCATCGCGTCTCCAACAGCGGATACATATGTCAACCCGACCGGGAACGAAGGGATGGGTACGGGAGGCACCGGAGACGTCCTGGCGGGATTGATAGGCGGATTGATGGCGCAAGGCCTGACATGCGCCGACGCTGCCGTTGTGGGCGTGTACGTGCACGGCCTGGCGGGGGACATCGCCGCCGGACACAAGACCCGCCGCGGCATGATTGCCGGCGACCTGGTTGAGGCTATTCCTGAGGCCTGGAAACAGTTGGAGCAGGAAGCCGCGTCATGACTACGGTTGGCGACATAGGCGAATTTGGCCTGATCGAACGCGTTTCGCGGGCCCTGCAGACATCTCCAACGGTTGTTACGGGCGTGGGCGACGATTGCGCCGTATTGCGCGTCTGCGAGCGCCTCATGTTGGTTTCGTGCGACCTTTTTGTGGAGAACGTGCATTTTCGCCGCGAATACGCCACGGCGGAGGAGATTGGGTGGAAGGCGGCGGCCTCGTGCCTGAGCGATGTTGCGGCCATGGGCGGCCAGCCGATGTTTGTGCTGACTGCGCTCGCATGTCCCCCCGAAACGGAAATGAACTACGTTCAAATGCTGTACCGAGGGATATCGGCGCTGGCATCGCGTTTTGGCACGGTAATCGTGGGCGGCGACACATCGATGAGCCGCGACGCCATTGTGCTCGACCTGACAGTGATCGGCCAGGCAATAGGCAACCGCTGTCTCACTCGTAAAGGTGCGCGTCCGGGAGATGTTCTGGCCGTTACCGGGCCATTGGGACTGGCGGCGGCCGGTCTTCACGCACTACAACATGGCCTCGACGCTCCCACGCTGCGTCATGCCCATACCACCCCCCGGCCTCGGGTTCCCGAGGGCCAGTGGCTGTGCAGCCAACCCTTCGCGCATGCGATGATTGACATCAGCGATGGGCTGGCGCAGGATGCGCAGCATATCGCCGACGCGAGCCATATTGGCGTCAACATCGAGCCCGGAAAACTCCCCGTGGCGCCTGAACTCAGGGTTTATTGTGACGAGAACTCCCTGGATCCGCTCGCGTTCATTCTTCATGGCGGCGAAGACTATGAACTGGCGTTTGCCATGGAAGGTGAGCACGCCGACAAGGCGGCCGAGGCGTTCAGCAACGAATTCCGCACCGAGATGCACGTGGTGGGGGAATTCACCACGGAATGGTCGGGGGGGCGGCTCGCCGGCGAACCGCTCGATATAAGAGGTTACGACCATTTCAGGAGCGCTTCCGGCGCGTAAGAGCAGTATCCGCCTTTCGAGGCCGGCAGCGGCCACGCCCACATCCACATGAGATTCGTCCCCGTTGAGGCGAGGAACGACAAGGCCCCGGTGAAGTCCCGGGGCCTTGCCTTTTGGGGGGAGGAGAACCAGGCCATGGCTTAGTCGTCGCTGACTCGCCGGACCCGTTCGCGCCTCTCGTCAGCCGATTTCGCGGCTGAGAGATAGCTTTCTATGCGCTCGAGCCACGTGGTCTCGAGCTGGAGTTCGCGTTGATTCCGAAGGCTTTTCTCGGGAGTCACACCGTATCGTTCCCGTGCCTCCGCAGTGAGCGAGCGATAAAGCTCCAGACTGCCCATGTCTATCTCCTTGGTTGAGGCGCCGCGGATGGCGCGCGCAGGACCAAGGAGGCGGTCACCACGGAACGTATCCGCCTTTAACGTGTGCGGATCGGTTCCATATTCATACAGGAACACCGGACCATAGATGCCCGTGCCCACATCGACTTCCTCGAAATACAGGTCCGTACCATCCTCGTAATCACGCAGGGCGTCCTCCCAGTCGAATTCGAGGCCCTGCTCGTAGTCATTGGCGCCGAAGACGCGGCCTTCGGAGAAACCGTCGTTGTAGCCGTCAATCCATCCTCCGTGCAGGTATTCGACATGCTCGTCGCTGGCCAGGAAATCCAGGTAGTCGGGCCAGAAGGCGTTGTCGTACCCTTCGCTGAATCCCAGGATGAAAGCATACCGGTAGTCGACGAAGTAGCCATCGTTGTATGCCCACCAGACACCGTCCCAGAATCCCGCGTCATACGCCGGACTCTCGACATAGGGAATGGTATCGCCCTGATAATAAATGGGCACGAAATCGAGGGTATCGTATCCGTCGTCGTAGCCCTGCCAGTACCAGTCATCGCGGGCGAAGCCCTTGTTGAAGCCGAGTTCGTAGTCGATCGAGTCTCCGTCCGGCAGTGTTCCATCGTCCGGAATCACGTAGCCCGGACATCCGAGTACCAACAGGGCGGAGCCCAGGCTCAGCGCCACCCAGCGTGCGGCTCGGAGCGTCTGATTCATCTTCGTTAGCATGAGACTAACCTCTCTTTCTTGAGACTGCCGATGCATTAGCGGCTCCGCGGAGACATCGATCTCGGCGAACTGGAGATAGAAGGCGCCGAACGGGCCGGAGCCGAAAAGGACCGACTCGAGCCGGATGACGACGGCGCACTTATCGAAGGCCTGAACGACGGCGCGCTCGACCGGACCGGCGCCGGGGCGGACGGGGCCACGCGCATCGTGCTCGTGCTGGGGAGCGAGCGCGATATCGATGGGGCACTCCGCATCGTGCTCGTGCTGGGACCGCTGCTCGAGATGCTCGGCGCACGGAACGAAGACATGGAACGCGAAGGCGCCGAATACGAAGAACTGCTGCTTGGCGCGGTTCTATAGCTCCGCGGGGAAGACGTTGGCGAAGACGATTCCCCGATCGTTAGGGAGCGGCTCGCGGGAGCGCTTCGCAACGGCGTCCGCATCGTTGTCGAAGACGTTGCGGAACTGCTGGGAGCGGCCGTCCTCGAGGATAGGCCCGAGCGCGTGATCGAACGGCTCGGCGGAGCGCTGCCCTGGGGCGTCTCGGCAGGCCGGTAGGCATCCGTTATAGTGCGCGCGCGGCTGCCGATTTCAGCGGACGGAAGCGATGTTCTGGGCGCGGTAATCTGCGCAGGCTCCGACCCGCTTCTCGTTACGGCCCGGGTGTCCGGATCGATGACACGCGTACGGGGCGTAGCAGGCACCCCGGAACTGGTGCTCGGGGCGGTGCGATTAAGATTCACGCCGGGGGCGGTCAAGGGGTTCCGTATGCCGCGCGATGTGCCGGTGGCAGTCTCCGCCGCGGAATCCCCGGTCTCAGGAACTGTGCGTGCACTGCTGAGCGTGCGCTCCACTCCGGACCGAACTGGCTCGACCCGGCCGCCAGCGGCGGTGTTCATGGCCGCGGAGGTCGTCGGTGCCGCCGAACGGTCCACAGCCACGGAGCGCAGGTTAGCATTGCGCGACGACGCCGTCATGGGCGTGCGCAACATGCGGCTGCCCGTGCGTTCTACCGACGAAAAACTTGTGCGGGTAATGCCGGACTGCAATTCGGCGCTCCGGGCCGATGCGGTCATGCTGCGGGGACCGATGGTATCCGGCCCGCGAATGACACGGCGTGGCGAGTAATCGCGGGTACGCAGGTTGGCGCCCCCGTGATACCACCGACCCGTGTTAATCGTCACATCGCCGGCGTAAATATTCCAGATCTGGACGTCGTCGTGATGGCCTATCCGAATGATGCCGGGGTAGCAGGCGCCGACATAGGCCGGACCATAGAGCAGACTATCGGCCACGCAATAGGAGCTGGCATACAGGCTGAAACGCGCTCCGCCGACCGTATAGTGCAGGTCGCCGTAGATGACCGGCTGGTTGTAGGGGCTAAGCGGGCACCAGACGAAGTTGTTGCCATAGCGCACCGAGGCTACCCATGCGGGACCCCAGCCCGGAGAGTACGACCACAGCCAGCCGTACCTGGCATGGTGGTGCCAGCGGCCGTAATGCGACGTCACATAGGCAAACGGATAGTCATCAACCCAACAGTACCCATAGACCGGGACGTAACTCCAGTAACCGTAGCGGTACGGCACGTAGTCGACAACCACCGTAGGCCGCCAATAGTAACTACTATCGACATAAACCCAATCGCCATAAGAAGCAAGAGAGGCGGCCCCTACCACGGGCGTCTCAATAACTTTGGCTGGCAGTTTCTCGTATCCTGTCGCGAGGTTTTCCGCGCGCTCGCGGCTCCATGCATCAAAATCGTCTTCGACGTTTCTATCGAACACCACAGGCGCGGAAGGAAGGTAACCGGGGTCCACAAAGACGCGCTTGCCCGTCGTAACCTTAAGCGGAGCTCCAACATCCGTGCGGACCTCGACATCGCCCCAGCGAACGGTGATAGTAGTCGAACCCTCATCCAGGACGTCTATGCGCACGTGGGTCTCGGGCGAGATTTCCACCCGGCATGCGGGCGTGATAAACAGGAAATCCCCCGTGCTGCGTGCGATGCGCTGAACGTAAAACGCCCCAGTCCAACCTCTTATGGAAGCACTCGGGGGGAGGTCGATGACCTCTACCTTACTGCCGTCCGCCATTCTAAGGAAGCTGCCGCCGGCCATTTCAACTTCCATGGTCCCGCCCTTGTCGGCCCAGAGCTGGTCACCGGGCAGGATGAGGGTGTTGGTGGTGGCGTAGCTCCAGTCGGCATCGGCCGTACCTTGAACCATCGCGCCGCCGGACTCGTAACTGATGCGCGCGTGCATGGCGGTCTCGGCTATGGCGTCAGGAGCGGCCCAACTCATAGCCAGCGCTACGGCGGCGATAAGGTATGCAGTCTTGTGGGCTCTCATGATTTGAACCTCCTTAAGAGTTCACTTCGCTCTGCTCAATTAGACGAACACGGTGAGCGAACATTCATAGGCAGCGGACATGGCAGCCGGAAAAACGGTGCTGACCCGATAGTTCTGGGACATCAGCAGAGCCCGCGGACACGGCAAGCCCGGGACGGGGACCGGAATACAGCGCCTTATCTCATTATTTCGTAAGAACTTACTGAGTATGATAAGGCCCTTCTCAGCAGACCGGTGGCACGGTCAAAACGTTTTTCCGAGGATATGTGCTCGTACATGAATTATACCGCCTGAACGGTCAATTCGACCCGGCTGGAGCATGCAAAACGAGTAGGTTAAGGCCGGACAACGAAAAAGGGGACCTCGACCCTACTCTCGAGGTCCCCGGTATGAAGCGAACAGAGATTAGCCAAGCTTATACGGTGCGCGGTAGTCGGGCTTGATGAGCGCTTCGACGCCGGGCACGTTATTCGTGACACGGTCGTTCGCAGCATCCCAATAGACCTTTTGCCCGGTCTGCATGGCCAGATTTCCGAGCAGGACGGTTTTCGTAAGCGGCACCGCATACTCGAAATTCGAGGCGGAAGGAGTCCCTTCCTTGCACGCCCGTACCCAGTCGCGTCGGTGTCCACCGGGCGTTTCGACGCGCGGGATAATCTTCTCGAGCTTCTGGAACGCTTCCTTGTTGGATTCCATGACGGAAGCAGGCACCAGGCGGGTATCGTCGCCATAGCACCCGGTGGTTAGCAGGCCTTTGGTTCCGACAAAGAGCGAGCCGTTGTCGCCATCACCGAGTTTCTCGTCGGCGGGCACGCCGGCCGGCCGTTCAGGTTGCCATCCCCCCTCATACCAGTAGACCACCACCGGCGGCATCGTGATATCTTTGCCGAGATACTTCGACGCGTATTGGTTGACGCGTTGCGGGAACTCGTACTTGACCAGGGCTTTGGTCGGACCGGTTTGCTTGTTGGCGTTTTCCTGCTTCAAGCACTCGACGCTGGTGGGGGTGCTCAAGTCGAGTGCCCAATAGGCCGGGTCCATGATGTGGCAGGCCATATCGCCGAGCGCGCCGCAGCCGAAATCCCACCAGCCGCGCCAATTGAACGGGGCGTACCCCTTATTATACGGACGCATGGGCGCCACGCCAATCCAGACATCCCAGGCCATCGTATCTGGCACAGGCTGTTCGGGAAGGGGCTCGGGAATACCTTGTGGCCAAATCGGGCGATCGGTCCAGATGTGGACTTCGGTGATATCGCCGGCGAGACCGGCCCAAACGGCTTCGCACATGCGGCGGACGCCGTCGCCCGAGTGCCCCTGGTTGCCCATCTGGGTGGCCACTTTGTAACGGCGCGCGGCCTTCAAAAGTACGTCCGCCTCGTAAATGGTCCGGGTGAGGGGTTTCTCGACATACACGTGCTTGCCGAGTTCCATGGCCGCCAATGCCGCGGGCGCATGCATGTGATCGGGACATGCGACAACGACCGCGTCGATGTTGTTGTGCTCCTTATCAAGCATTTCGCGGTAGTCACGGTACTTGGCGGCGCCGGACCACTTCTGGAAACCGTTCTTGCCCTGTTCCCAATCGGGGTCGCACAAAGCCACGCAGTTTTCCTGGTTGCGGATGATGTCGTTCAAATCACCGAACGCCTGGCCGCCGCACCCGACGCCCGCGATGTTAAGGCGCTCGTTGGCCGAGATGCGGATCGATGGTTTCTTGGCGGTTGTGGCGCACCCCGCCAAGGCCGCGGCGCCCGACATGAAGAAGAAGGTGCGTCGCGAGATGTGTCTGTGGTTCTTTTCGCTCATGGTTTGCTTCCTTTTACAGATGGTTGCTTCGCCCCGCGCGGGTGGGTCTCGCGATTCGGCAGGACACTCGCGCCAACCACAAAGACGGGACGTGTACCGTTCCTCAGCAAGACACCGCCGTTTGACGGGAATGCGGTTACAGAGGAGAAGCATAGCCTCCCGCCTGTCCTAGGTCAACTTTTCTACGCATTCTCGCGTTGAGATGTTGTTCCAGACTTGACCTGATTTTGCTCTTTCCACTAGGATGCGTTCAGAATGGCTGGAACTTGAAGGGTTGGCTGCTTCGATGGGGGTTCTTCTGCACCGAACGGGTCTGACCCGCCTGCCCCTCCCCCATACGCACTCGAACCCGGCACAATCGCGGAAGGAGGCAATCTAACATGAAAACGGGGACCCGGATTAACCTGTGCATTATGATGTTTCTCGAATTCTTCGTGTGGGGGGCCTGGTATGTCCCCATGGGCGTGTACCTCGGCGCGATCGATTTCTCGCCATCAGCCATCGCTAATGCGTATAGCACGGTTGCGCTGGCGGCAATAGTCTCGCCGTTCTTTGTGGGGATGATCGCCGACCGGTTCTTCGCCGCGGAACGCGTGCTCGGCATCATGCACCTTCTCGGAGGCATTGCACTGCTTGCCGTGTCGCGCCTTGTCGAGCCGGGTTTCTTCTTCTGGGTGCTGTTGCTTTACACGCTCACGTACACGCCTACGCTGGCGCTGGTCAACGCGGTGGCGTTCCAGCAATTGGATAGCATCGAGAAGCAGTTTCCCGCGATTCGTGTCTTCGGGACTCTCGGCTGGATTGTGGCGGGGCTGCTGATTGGGTTCCTTGAGGTAAACACCGGCGGCGCGCGGTGGAATTTCGTTGAACCCTTCCTGATCCCCGTGAATTTCGCCATCACGCTGGCCGGGGGTGAAGGGGACTGGGTTTCAGCGTCCGCGACGTCCATTCCCATGATAATTGCCGCCATCGCGGCGATCATCCTGGGCATTTACAGTTTCTTCCTGCCGCACACGCCGCCCAAGGCGAAGGGGCAGGCCGTGAAAGTCCGCGACATTCTCGGGTTGGACGCGCTTGGACTGCTTAAAGACCGGTCATTTGCGATATTCGCGATCAGCTCGTTTCTGATCTGCATTCCGTTGTCGGCGTACTACACGTTCGCCAACCCGTTCCTTGTCGAGATGGGCATGGAAAACGCGACGGCGAAATTGACGCTGGGCCAGATGTCGGAGTTTTTCTTCATGCTGGTCATGCCGTTCTTTTTCGCGCGGCTGGGAGTGAAGAAGATGCTGCTGGTGGGCATGCTGGCATGGGTCGGCCGGTATCTCCTTTTCGCATACGGCAATAACGAATCGCTGGCATTCATGTTCTATGGAGCCATTCTGCTGCACGGGATCTGCTACGACTTCTTCTTCGTGACCGGGCAAATCTATGTGGATAACCAGGCGCCCAAGGAGATACGGGCCAACGCGCAGGGCTTCATTGGCATGATCACATACGGAGTGGGCATGTACGTCGGCTATATCCTGTCGGGCAAGATCGTCGAGCATTTCCAGGCTATCGAGGGCGTCACGTGGTCTCGTGTGTGGATGGTCATGACCATCATGGCTTTTGTGGTGTCCGTTATCTTCGCCATCCTGTTCAAGGAAAAGCCCAAGGCTGAGGCCGCCACGAAAGAGTAGTCGGCCCCCTGAGCTGCATAGTCTCTCGTCGTCGACGACGTGCCGTCCGGCCCGGTCCCGTGGGGGGACCGGGCCGTTCATTTTCGTCAGTCCGTTCGGCCAGAGGGTAACGACCGGCCATCCGTGCAGGGGAGATGGAAGGCAGCCCGCAGGCGGGCTCTTTCACTCTGACGGAGGCTCGGCCAGCGTTGTCTTCCGGGGCGGCGTTTCGCTTTTCTCCTGTACCGGTTCGAGCGTCTTCATGCGTCTGCGGATGGCGAGGGCCCGGCCAACAGCGGCGGCAAAGATGACCGTCACCAGAATGAGCACCCACATTCTACTGCCAAGGGTTTCGGCGAATTGGTTCATCCAGTCAAAGAACCAGATCCACAGCGCCACAGCGAGAAAATCGCCAACGATGACGGAGGTAAACACCCAACGGGTGCGAAGGCCCAGAAGATAGCCCACGACGCCTCCGGCAAGGGCCCCGGTGCTCCAGAACGGGAACAACACGAACAGCATGAGTCCCACCGCGCCCAAGGGAGCCACCTTGCTCTTGTGACGTTCAGCCGTGGCGCGAATATCGGCAATCGCCGGTCCCACGAATCGCCACTCAACGGCGTACCGATACCCTGCAACCAAGAGGGGATATAGAAGCAGCAGAACGATAATATCCTGAAGGGTGCAGTGCACCAAGAGGAACAGTTTTGGGAAGCCGGCCGCCACGCCCTTGCTCACGCTTGCGGCGCGGCCCGCGACGACCTGGAGCAGTACGAGTTGCCACGCGCCCGCGTACGGCTTGGGCCAGGTGATTCCCAAGGCCACCAACGCCGCTATCCACAGCGTAAGCAGCGCTTGGCCCGTCCGCTCGACGCGGCGGATCATGAGTCCGAACGCCCGCACGTCTCTTATGTACTGGTCCGTCATGCTGCGTACCCTGGCTGGCGGGCCAGAAAGCCCCCCGCACGGCATGGAAGAAGGTCAAAAAAGTTAGTATACGCGGGGGAATTACGGGCTTCAACGCGCGCGCGACGGCTTCCAGGCGCATATGTTATGATTTTGGTGTATGGATGAGACGCTGACTACAGGTGCAATCGACAGATACTCTCTCGAGGTTTCCCAGAAGCCGCAGGCCTCGCCGGAAGAATTCCAGGCAACCTTTGACATCACGGCCGTCCCCTCGAACCCGGGATGTTATCTCATGCGCGACTCGAAGGGCGCCGTGATCTATGTCGGTAAAGCAAAGAGCTTGCGGGCTCGTATCCGTTCGTACATCAACGAAAGCGATAACCGGTACACCGTGCGGTTTCTCATGGGACGGGTGGCGCACCTGGACTTTCTGGTGACGACTAACGAAAAGGAGGCTCTGCTTCTCGAAAACAGTCTCATCAAACACCACAAACCGCGCTACAACTTTCGTCTTAAGGACGACAAGACCTACGTGAGCGTGCGCGTAAACGTCGAACGTGATTTTCCGCGGGTGACTGTCACGCGAAAACGTTGCAAGGATGGTTCCCGGTATTTTGGTCCCTACTCGAGCGCCGCGGCCGTGCGCGATACGCTTCGCCAGCTCCAGCGTATCTTCCCTCTGCGAACCTGTTCTGATTCGGTGCTTGGCAACCGCACACGGCCCTGCCTGTACCACCAGATGAAACAATGCGCGGCGCCGTGTGTCGGGTACATCGACAGGGCCGACTACCGGGAGATTGTAGAACAGGTTCTGCTCATCCTGGGTGGACGAAGCCAGGAACTCGAGAAGCGTTTGCTGGACCGGATCGCGCGATGCGCTGAGAACCTCGAGTTTGAGAAGGCTGCCGCGCTGCGGGACCGGCTGTACGCCGTGCGGATGACGATGGAGCGCCAACGGACCGTCGCCGTGCAAGGCGCCGAGGACCGCGATGTATTCGGTCTTCATACCGAGGGCCGGTACAGCGAGATTCAGGTGCTTTACTTTCGCGGCGGCAAAATGGCGGGAGGACGCTCGTTCTCGTTCAATCTTCGGGAAATGCCGCTGGACGAGTTGTTCGCCTCCTTCCTTCTGCAATACTACGCCGACTCGCCCACCATCCCCTCCGAAGTCTTGGCCCCTATTGAGATGGAAGACGCCGAGACGCTGTCCGAGATCCTGTCGGAACAGCGAGGAAGCAAGGTCGTCGTGCTTTCGCCGAAACGCGGCGAGAAGCGCGCCCTGGTGGACTTGGCCAACCGAAACGCCCGGAGCAGTTTCGAAGAGAAGCGTTTAGGGGAAAGAGCCAATCGCGACCTGTTGGAACAGATCAAAACGCACCTGCATCTTGAGCGCACGCCAAGCCGCATCGAGTGTTTCGATATTTCGACGCAACAAGGCGATAAGCCAGTGGGTTCCATGGCGGTGTTCGAGAACGGCGCCCCGGCAAAAGACCGGTACCGGCGGTTTGCGATCAAGCAAGTCGAGGGACAGGACGACTTCGCCATGATGCGCGAAGTGCTGCTTCGCAGATACCGGCGCGCAATCGAAGAGCACGACCTGCCCGACCTCGTTTTGATCGATGGCGGGAAAGGCCAGTTGAATGTCGCTGTGACTGCGTTACGCGACCTCGGCATCGAGGACCTGGATGTCGCCAGCATTGCGAAGGCGCGTTCCCAGGACGGCGGCCGTTCGCCCGAACGTTTCTTCATACCCGGGCGAGCCAATCCGGTCATTCCGCGCCAGGATAGTCCTATGGTTCACCTGCTGGCGCGTGTGCGCGATGAGGCGCACCGGTTCGCGGTCACGTACCATCGAAAGCGCCGCAAGAAGGCTGCGTTGAGCACGCAGTTGACGCAAATCCCGGGGATAGGCGAAAAGCGGGCGCGCTTGCTCTTGAACCGGCTGGGTTCTTTGTCCAGAATACGCGAGGCGCCGGTAGAGGTCATTGCGGCCCTTCCGGGTTTCAGCGAGAAGGCAGCTCGCACGATCAAGAAACATTTGGCTGCTCAAGAAAACACTGAATAAGGCATGGGGGATTGGCATGGCTACACTACTCACCTTCATCTTCTGGGTTCTGGTTCTTGCTGTACTGGGTTCGCTTCTGTTGAACGGTTACATGATTCTGTTGGTGCTGCGCTATCCAAAGCCGCAGATGGGGAACGAAGTCCACACCATAAGAACAGACGATGATTGGAACATTCAGCTGTTTCGGCGCAAGACGAGCGAGGCCCCGGGCGAGCCGGTTCTGCTCGTCCACGCTCTGACGGCAAACCATTTGAATTTTGAGACGCCCGCGGGTCTGTCTCTTGTGGATGTGCTTAGCGCGGAAGGGTACGACTGCTGGTCTCTCGACCTTCGGTGTTGTGAAAGCGCCGCCGCTCCCGAGGGCCGCGGTATCGGCGACATCAGTTTCGACGACTATCTATTCAAGGATTTGCCGGCGGCGATTGCCTATATCCGCGAAGCTACCGGCCACGGGAAGGTGCATTGGGTGGGGCATTCGATGGGAGGCATGCTCCTGTATGCCTATAACGTGGCCTTCGGGAGCGAATACCTGGCATCCGGCATTTCTCTGGGCGCTCCAGCGGGCTTCAAGAATGTCTTCTACAAACCCCCTTCGCTGCTCTTTCGCCTGACCGCGATTGCGCCCAACCTGACCAGGACCATTCTGAAATCGTTCACGCCGTTTGCCCGTTCTCTTCGGCCGGCGTTCATCGGGTTCCCCGTAAATTGGGACAATGTTCACCCCGGCGTCGACGCGCGTGCGCTGTTCAATATGGTCGAGGCCGTCCCGCCGCTGGTGGCGGCCGAGATCGACGGATGGCTTTCTACGGGCGACTGGAAAGTCAATCGCGGACAACTGGATGTAAGCGCGAACGTGTCGAAAATCGACGTGCCCTTGCTGGTGGTCTGCGGAAAGCAAGACCCCCTCACGCCGGAGCCCAAGATAAGACAATTCTTCGACGCTCTTCCGGGCAGAGACAAGAAGCTCGTGTTCCTCTCAAAGAAGAACGGATTCGTGGCGGATTACGGTCACGCCGATCTCGCATTTGGCGTAGAGAGCACAAAAGAAGTGTACGGACCTGTACTGGAGTGGATTCAGGAGCATTACGTCAAGGGAATCCGCCGAAGCCGGAAAAGCGTGACGGCGGCAGCACCCACTGGGGCCGCCACTGCCCGAAAGGCCGAAAAGAAAGCTCCCGCCAGGAAGGCCGCCGCAACAAAAAAGACCGTCTCCCGTCAGGCGCCATCCAAGACTGAGGCGGACGCCCAAAGGAAGTCCGTGGCGAAAAAGACGGCCGCTCCAAAGAAAAAGGCCCGTAGCAGGAAAAAGAGCGCTTCCTGAGAGAAAACTGCCCCGTAGCAGTGCGTAATGGTTGATGGTTCCTGAGCGGACGGCGTCCTCAGTCGTCGCGCGAGAAGAGGGGCGTGCTGTGGTTTGGGTGGAATACCGTAAAGAGCGGCGCGACAAGGCACACTCGGCGCGGATGCGCCCTTGCGCGTGATGCGAAGGAGTACCAAATGAAGCAATCTTGGGCAACGCGCCGGGGTTTCTTGACCGCCGTAGCGGCGGCAGGCAGCGCCGCGCTCCTGAACCAAAGCAACGGATGGACCGAGGAGAAACCGCTTGCAGCGCCTCCCGTGTGCGTGTTCTCAAAGCATCTTCAATTCCTGGACTACACGGCGCTCGCAAAAACGTGCAAAGAGTTGCGGCTCGATGGCGTCGACCTCACGGTGCGCGAAGGGGGGCATGTTCTGCCGGAGAACGTCGCGGCCGACCTCCCGCGCGCGGTTGAAGCGATCCGCGGCGAGGGACTCGAGGTGCCCATGATCACCACCGGTCTGAAAAACGGCGGGGAGCCCGAGGCGCGTCCAATTCTTGAGGCGGCGTCAAAACTGGGAATCCATTACTTCAGGTGCGGCCCTTTCGGATACTCGAAAGACGGGAAGATCGTCGAGGAACTGCGTGGGTTCACGGAAGAGCTGCGCGGCCTGGCATCCCTTGCGGCCGAGTTCAACATGGTTGGCGGGTACCACAACCACTCGGGCCAGAATTACGTGGGCGCGGCGCTTTGGGACCTGCATTGGATATTGCAGGACATCGGCTCGAATGCGATGGGCTCCAATTTTGACGTGGGCCATGCGATGGTTGAAGGGGGCTTGGGCGTCTGGCAGATCAACGCGCGTCTGCTCGCTTCCTATACCAAGATGATGGCTGTAAAAGACTTTCTCTGGGAGAACAAGCGGGTGCGATGGCTCACTCTGGGAGAGGGCCAGGTCCAGTTGGTGGAGTTTCTCAAGATATTTCGCGCCGCTGGTTTCGCGGGACCGATCTCGATGCATTTCGAGTACCAGACGGCATCCAATGAAACACTCCTCGAGGAAATCCGCAAGTCGGGCGTAATCCTGCGCGCGGCTCTGAAAGAAGGCGGGTACGCCTGAACCAGTTGAACCTGCCCCAGCCTATCGCGCCGCTCGCGCCCGCGTCGATATGAGCGCGACCTGTCCTTTCTTGACACCCATATGCCGCGCGATGATCTCGCATTTCGCCTTGAGGATGAGAAACACATCTGCGGGAAGCTCGTCTACGGTCTCGTAGTTTCCCTGCCCTTTACCCACAATGATGTCCGCCGCTTCCATTCGTTTGCGGAAGGATTCGGGGACTTGTGAGAGGGGCGAACCGATGAAGGGTCCGCCGTTGTCGATGACCGGACACATCTCGGTCAGGCCCACCTGGATCGCGTCCTCCATGGTGGCGTCGTTGATAATGGGCTCCTTCTTTACGACCGCAGTGACATTGGTATACTCACGAAGGCGTTCGAGCAGGAGTTTGTCGAACACAATTTCTCCAGCGTTGTCGAGCAGGAACAGCAGGTCGGAGCAGGAGGCCAGGGATTTGCGGAACTGCGGGGTATGATCGACCGCGAACCGTTCATGCAACGCGTCTCGAATGGCGGCGTGGATATCGATGCCGCCGGCATGGTGCACGCCCAGGTCGATAACGTTCCCGGCCGCCGAGAGATGCAGTGCCGTTTCCAGCGGGTCGGCGGCTTCGGCCAGATACGCCCGCAATTCAGGTTCTAACGCAAGAGCCTGTTCATTCTGGGCATGTTTAAGGGCCGCATAGGGGTCCTCTTGGCCGCTTATTTCTTTCGCGATACGGTAGGCGGCCTGCGACAACGCCGCGGGAGACTCGTTCAGGTCCATGCCGGGAATCTGCATCACGGTTTCACGGAAAATGAGGTGTTGCTTCCCGGGGTCATCCGTGGCCACCCGGGCTACGCGCAGTGCTTGCGCCGCGATACACTCGAGACAATCCAACGTCGCTTTCACTGAATCAAGTTCCCTTCTGTTTTGTAGTAGGAGAGAGAAAATGAGGGCGGATAATAGCATATCGAGCAGCATTTCATGTAGACTCGGAAGCGGAGACCTTTCGGGTGAGGCAGTGTTAAAATGACCCTATTCCTGACCATACTGGGCTGGACGCTGTTTGCCGCAGCCATTATCGTTGGTCTTGCGCTGAATCTTGTGGGGCTGTTTGGCAACTGGATCATTCTGGTTGCCGTCACGATCGCCTGGCTGGTAACCGGGTTCGAGCATTTTGGTCCGGTGGCGCTCGCGATCATGCTTGGCCTTGCCATCCTGGGAGAACTGCTCGAGGGCGCCGCCGCGGGATTCGGCGCTTCGCGGTTCGGCGGCAGCAAAGGCTCGATGTTTGCGGCGATTATCGGGTGTCTGCTCGGGGCTGTGGCAGGAACCCCGTTGTTTCCGGTGGTTGGAACACTGGCGGGCGCGTGTATTGGGGCTTTTGCCGGAGCCGCGCTCCACGAGTACCTTAACATGAAGCGCACCGTAAGCGAGGCCGTATGGACAGGCACGGGCGCCGCGGCCGGCAAAATCGCCGGCCTGATTGCCAAGACCCTCGTGGGAGTTGTCATGCTGATTGTGGCGCTTGTAACTTACTAGGTATTAGTGATGTGTATAGGGCTCCGGATCTGACTGGCGGCCATTGTTTTTCGTGGACTCATTGCCGAGAGACGCGCATACATGCAGGGTGGTAGTATGGATTCGATTCGCTTGGGGGTGGTGCTGGACGGAGAGTGGCCGCTCGTACTGGACCCGGAAGACGTGGGGCTCAACGAGCGGTGGTTTGCGAAAGGCGTCCCCTCCGGGGCGCGGGGAGTCACGGTTCCCAGCGTGTGGGATTTGTGGTTTCCCGACTACGACGGCGTGGGGTGGTACTACCGCGAATTCGAGGTCGGCGAGGAATGGCGGGAGCGTTATGCTTCGCTGGAATTCGAGGCGGTAGACTATTTTGCGGAAGCATGGCTCAACGGGCAGCCTGTGGGTTCGCATGAGGGGGGGTACACGCCGTTCTCCCTTCCGGCCAGCAGTGCTCTGCGAATAGGAAAGAACCTGCTGGTTGTGCGTGTCGTCGACCCGCATGGCCCGAACGGCTACGGCGACTTTGGTCCGCAACAGATTCCCTGCGCCAAAGAACAGGGGTACTTTTCGTTTGCCGGCATCTGGGGCAGCGTCCGGCTGCTTGGGCGAAATCCAGCGCATATTACAGACGTGTTCCTCGAGCCCGACCCGCGCCGGAAACGGGTAACCGCCACGGTGACGGCGTCACAGCCCGGCAAGGTCCGTTTGACCGTTGCCGGCACCCCGTATCTCTCCGAAGGAGAGCCAGGCGCCCTTGTGGTCGATTTTCCGGATTTCGAATACTGGTCTCCGGAGAATCCCGCGCTTTACGAGATGCGCTGCCAGTTGCTGGACGACGGCCGAGTGGTGGATGAAACGGCCGTGCGTTTCGGCATGCGGGAGTTTACAGTAAAGGAAGGCCGCTTCTTCCTCAACAGTCAGCCCATATTTCTGAAGGGCGTCTTGCACCAACCGGATTATGCGCGCACGCTCGCGGGACCTGAGAGCGAGGAGCTGGCGCGCCGTGAACTCACCCTGGCGCGCGAGGCTGGCTTTAACATGGTGCGCATGCATATCAAGACCCCGCCGCGCGTATCGCTCGATATCGCCGACGAGCTGGGCCTGCTGGTCTACGAGGAGCCTCCGATCGGTTGGATAGCCAATTCGCGCTGGATGCGCGAGCGCTGCGAACGCGAAGTCCGGGAAATGGTCTTGCGCGATCGCAATCATCCCAGCGTAGTGATGTGGGGCATATTGAACGAATCAGGTAACGCGGGCTATCACGTCAACGGCGGCGCTCAACTGATCAAGGATGATTTGGCCAGACTCGCGCGCAGCCTAGATCCCAGCCGGGTAATCATCGACGACTCGGGGGGCATCAACAGCACTCGTGAGCCGTCGCGCCTGCTTCGGCCGTACCGCGACGAGTTTGAGGCCTACGACGACCTTCATATATATCAGCGGGCGCCGGTAGATCGCGAGATCGAGCTGTATTACGAGCATAATGGCGACCCGGACAAGCTGTACTTCCTCTCGGAATTCGGTTTCGGCGGCATGGAGGACTTGCCCGATGTTCTGGCGCAGTACGGGGCGGACGGCAATCATCTCAAGGATGCGCGACTCGTCCGCCAGATGATGGAAGCGGCCCGGGGCGGGTTCGAGAGCCGCGAGTTGGACCGGATCTTCGGGTCTTTCTCCGGGTTTGCCCAAGCGGCCCAGGAGCTTCAGTGCGACGCCGCGGAGCATCAAATCAATTCGCTGATGGCAAACCCGAAACTTGTGGGCTATTGCTACACCCAGCTCTGTGACGCGGGGCATGAATTCTGCGCCGGCGTACTGGACCGCTGGCGCCGCCCCAAACCTGTTATGGCGACGCTCAAGAACGTACAACAGGAAGTGCGCCCCCTGATCCGTGTCGAGCGGACGAATCTGGTCCCGCGCCAGGAAGTCAAGGTGCGCGTGCTGATGGTGAACCTGCCGCGTGTGGAAGGCCGGGCGGACCTTTCGCTCCAGGTTGTTGGTCCAACGAACCAAGTGCTCTGGAAGAAGAAGCGCAACATAAAACTGCCGCGCTCGGGCAAGGAACTGTGGAACGGCACCATATCCGCATCAGGTTCGCCGGGGGCGCACAAGTTCGTGGTCCGCCTTATGCAGGGCATGAAAATTCTGGGGGAGACGGCGCTCGAGTTCCACGTTTTTCCTCCAGCGGAACCTTGTACTGAGGAGGTCCACGTGGTCGATCCCTCCGGCGAATGGGAAAGCCTCGTATCGAACCTCGCAAGGCAAATCCGTCCGCGGGCCCCGGTGCACATCGTGCCGCCCCTGGCCAACACGATTCACGCCTATCCCGCCGAGGAACTGTGTTCCGTTCTGGGTGAGGTGCGCGAGGGAGCGGTTGCGCTGGTATTCGGCCCGCCCGATGACTGGAACGATTTCGCGCAACGATTGGAAGGCGATGTTTCAGCGACAAGCAAAGATGCTGTTGGCGCTTTTCTCGGCGTGTACCATTATGCAAAGCTGCACCCGGTCTTCGAGAAACTGCCTGCCCGGTGCCTGATGCGGCAGGCGTACCGCAATATTGTGCCGCCAAAAACATTTCTGGAAACCACGGATGAGGACATTTGCGGCTGTTTTGACACCGCGCCGATTGCCGCGGGCAATTACATGATGGAGGAGTCATCCTGGTGGGGAAACGACATCCTCGTGCGTCGTTTTGGGGCGGGCCGCCTCGTGTTCACTCATCTTCGCATCCTTGAGAACCTCGGATGGGACCCGGTGGCCGACCGCCTGTTCGTCAACCTGATCCGCCACTTCGTCCGGCGCAGTGTTCCGTCCTCGGAGCCATGCACGCTCCCCCGCGCCGCATACGACTGGCTGGCACGGCAACGCCAACAGGAAGTTCGTCATTGGAAAGTCCTGGGCATGTTCCCAAACTGGGGAGACGCCGGGCACGACCATGTCTATCCCCCGGAGCGCGAAATCGACTTTCGCGGGGACTACCTTGGGTGGTATAAACCGATCACGTGGCGTGACTGGTATTCGCATTCCCGGGATAAACACGTGGTGGACCTGCAGGCGGCGCTCACCCCCGTCTACGAGTATTATCCTCGATTTGATCACGGGACCGCCTATGCGTACGCGGAAGCCACGTGCGACGCGCGCCAGGAAGCGGTATTCCGTCTGAAGGTCCAGGATGCCACCAAGGTGTGGCTCAACGGAAACCTCGTGTTCGAAAAGCGGATTCACTTGCCTCATAAGGAGTTTGAAGAGTGCGAGACAGGGGTGTTGCTCCGCCAGGGCCGCAATACGCTACTCGTCAAGGTGTCGAAGGTCCCCGGCGAGTTCCGCTTCGGCCTCGACATCGAATCGGCCAAAGGCAGCCCTCTGGACTTCAAATGGTGGCGGTGATCGGGTCTTCCTGAAACTTGTGAGTGCGGCTAAGCGTCTGATTGTATGGAAATTAGCGCGGGTAGGGGTTCGCCGGATTGACAGGCTGAGGCGTTCGGTGGTAGGATCTAAAGCTAGCGGGTTGTTGTCTAAGTATTGGAGGGTCAACGGATTATGCAAATGGAAATTTCAGCGCGCCATATGGAGATTACGGATGCTCTCAGGTCCCACGTGACCACCCGGCTCGAGAAGCTTCGGGGTCATTTTGACCGCGTTCTCGACGCCAATGTGGTCCTCAGCGTGGAAAAGCATCGTCATGTGGCTGAAGTGACGCTCCGGGCCAATGGTATCCGCATTCACGGCAAAGAATCCTCGCCTGACATGTATTCCTCGGTTGATGCCGTTGTTGAAAAGTTGGAGAAGCAAATTCGCAAATACAGGGACCGGGTCAACCGGCATTCGCCGCGCAAGGGCGGAGAAGAGCTCGCCACTGAACTCGAGTTGTTCGATTTCGGCCAAATATCGGATGAAGAGGACAGCAATAGCGAACAGGCGGTACGGCACCGGATCATCCGTCGCGAGAAGCTGCCGATGAAACCCATGACCATCGAGGAAGCGTCGATGCAGCTGGAACTGGCCGAAGAGCCGTTTATCGTGTTCTCGAATGTCGAAACCCAGCAAATCAACGTGATATATGCCCGGAGCGATGGAACTTTCGGCTTGATCGAGCCTCAGTTCTAGGTTTCCGGGAGGTCTCGCGCGAAGACGGAGAGACAATGGACACCAAGAACCTCCCGATCAACCGAAAAGAGAGCATCGCTGTCGCACGCCTTATAGACCAGCTCACCGAATCCCTGGAGTTGGAACTGATCGGCGGGTTTCAAGGTATCGGGCGGCCTGTATTCATTTCAGACATCAATCGGCCCGGGCTCGCGCTCAGCGGGTATCTCGAGTACTTCGCCAACGACCGCATCCAGATTCTGGGCAACACCGAAATCCATTTCATGGAGAAGCTCTCGACCTCGGAGCTCGAACATCGCCTGGAAGCGATGTTTTCGTTCGAAATCCCGTCGTTTGTGTTATCGCGCAGTCTCCGCCCCCGGAATATCTTCCTCGACATGTGCAATCGACGGGGAATACCGGTCTTGCGCTCGCGTCGCAGCACCGACGAAGTCATCAGCAGCATCATTCTGTTTCTCGCCGAGGAATTCTCTCCGGAAACAGTCGTGCACGGGACTGCCGTCGACTGCTACGGTGTGGGCATCCTGATCACGGGAGCGCCGGGTATCGGGAAAAGCGAAACCGCGCTCGAGCTCATCGAACGAGGGCACCGCATGGTGGCGGACGACGTGGTGACCATGCGGCGCGGGCGCGAGGGCATCATTTTTGCCTTGGCGTCGCCCGTCATCGAGCACCACATGGAAATCCGCGGCGTGGGCATCATTGACATCAAGAGCGTCTACGGGGTGGGCTGCGTGCGCAACTCGAAACGCATCGGCCTCGTGGCGGAGCTCGAGATGTGGAATGAGCAAGCCCAATACGACCGGACGGGGCTTGTGGACGAGTATGTGGACATTTTGCGCACGCGGATTCCCTACCTGCTCATTCCGGTGCGGCCGGGCCGCAATATCGCGATCATCCTCGAGGTTGCTGCATTGAATCACCGCCTGAAAGAACTCGGGATTTATCCTGCGCAGCAACTCAATCAGAAGCTTTTGAATCTCATGAGCGCGGACGATGCCTAGCGGACGAAGATTCGTGCTGGTCACGGGGTTGTCTGGCGCCGGGCTGTCGCTGGCGCTGAGATTCCTCGAGGACGTGGGGTATTACTGCGTCGACAATCTTCCTGCATCGCTGCTTCCGACGTTTGCCGAACTGGTTCAGGGCAGCACGGAATCTACGCGGCGCAAGGTGGCGGTGTGTCTTGACGCGCGGGCGGGCGAAGGCCTTTCGCGGTTGCCGGGCTATGTCCAGGAAATCGAGGAAATGGGCATTCCGGTCGAGACCCTTTTTCTCGACAGCACCGACGAGGTTTTGATTCACCGCTATAGTGAGACGCGCAGGAGACACCCATGCTCGCCGGCGGGAAGCGTTGAAGAAGGCATTCAGCGCGAGCGTGAGCTGATGGCCCCGATGCGATCGCGGGCGGACCTCGTGATTGACACCAGTTCCACATCCGTGGCGGAGCTGCGCGAGCGCATCGCGTCCATGTTCGTAGGGCCCAGAGAAGCGCGAGGGCTGGTCATCACGGTGATGTCGTTCGGGTTCAAGAAAGGTGTTCCGCCGGAAGCCGACTTGGTATTTGACGTGCGGTTTCTCCCCAATCCGCACTATGACCCCGAGCTGGGGCCCAAGACGGGATGCGAGCCCGACGTGCATGATTTCGTGCTTGCCAACCCGGACGGCCGTGAATTCCTGGACCGCTTGAAAGGCCTGCTCAAGTTTCTGATACCGCGCTATGCGGCTGAACCCAAATCGTACCTTACGATCGGAGTGGGATGCACCGGCGGCCAACACCGTTCCGTGGCGGTCGCCCACGCTATCCTGGTTATGCTGCGCGAAATGAACTACGATGCGCGTTTGCGGCACCGGGAACTGCCTGGATAAGCGGCCCCGTCGTCATGGCATCGACCAATCCCGCCGGTTCCTGTATAAGTTTCTCTCGGGTTGGAACTTGGGCAACCGCGTGGTCTCGACATATCGCTCCTCACGGAACGCGGTTCAGAATGGCGTCTTTTGAAAAATGCCCACGCAATCCACTATATTTTATGCGCGCTCAACACAGTGGGTTCGAACGCATCAGGCAAGAGACATGGCCGAATCCAAGGTAGGTAAGATCATGTCCCCTGAGAGGCCATTCGCCTGACAGGCTTCCGGAGAAACCGCCGCGTTTTGATTGCACCGTTACGGACTTTAGGATAATGATAAATGCCGGACTTGACCGAACAAATGGTCATTGTGAACTCAATGGGGCTGCACGCGCGCCCCGCCGCAAAACTCGTGCAGACCGTCCTTCAATACGAGAGTGACGTGCAGATAAACGTAAATGGCCAAAGGGTCAACGCCAAGAGTATTATGGGATTGCTGACTCTTGCTGCAGCACAAGGGACCCAGATGATCGTGACGGCGCAAGGACCCGACGCCGAACAGGCGATTAACGCGGTGCGGCAGCTTGTGGCATCGGGTTTCGGGGAAGAGTGACCAGGTGGAGATTTCACTGCGCGGCATAGGAGTGTCACCCGGAATCGCTATTGGCCCCGTCTTGCCTTTTGGACTCACCGGCCTGGAAGTCCCCAAGTACCAGGTTGAAGACAAAGAGGCGGAACTGCGGCGGTTCCACGATGCGATGGAATGCGTGCGCGTCGACCTGCAACGTCTCCATCAGAAGACCGCCCAGGATCTCGGTCCCAAGCATGCGGAAATATTCGAGGCGCATTTGATGGTGCTCGATGACGTCACGTTCCATGAGGAAATCGAAAAGCGTTTACGCACCGAAGGCTGGAACGTTGAGCAGCTGGTCGAGGAATTCATTGGGCGCTACTCGCAGATGCTGGACTCGGTGGACGATGCGAAATTCCGGGAACGCACCCAGGATGTAGTGGATGTGTTGCGGCGTATTCAAGGGCGATTGCTGAAGGCCGAGATGGAAAGTCTCGAACACCTTGAGCATCCTTGCGTCGTTGTCGCCCACGACCTGTCGCCTTCGGACACAGCGAAGATGGACCTGGAAAACACGCTGGGGGTGGTGACCGACCTGAGCGGCCCGACGTCGCATACGGCTATCCTCGCGCGCGCCTTTGAAATCCCTGCCGTGGTGGCGCTGGGGACTGTAGGGACCCAGGCGCTCGCAGGAGACACCGTCATCGTAGACGGCGGCCACGGCGACGTCATTCTCAGGCCCACGGAAACAACCCTCGGGCGTTACGTGGCGGAGAAGAAACGCCTCGAAGAGGAACGCCAAGCCTTGCTGATGGCCGAGAAGGATATCCGCAGCGTTACTCTGGACGGTTTTGAGATCCCGACCATGGCCAACATCGAGTTGCCGGTGGAGATCTCGCACAGCAAGACGACCAAGGCCCAGGGCATTGGGTTGTACCGCACGGAATACTTGTTCATGAATCGTGCGTCGCTTCCTTCCGAGCAGGAACAATTCGATGCGTACGCCACGGTCGCCGAGGCCATGAACCCCGCCTCGGTAACCTTGCGCACCTTGGACCTCGGCGGCGACAAGTTCGTCTCGCACCTTCAATTGGCGGACGAAATCAACCCGCAACTGGGCTGGCGGGCCATCCGGTTCTGCCTCGAACGCCCGGACATCTTCAAAGCTCAATTGCGGGCGATGTTTCGCGCCAGCGTTCACGGGAACGTGCGGATTATGTTTCCGCTCGTAAGCGGCCTGGACGAGTTTCGCCGCGTAAAGAATATGGTCCAGGAGGTGCGCGCCGACCTCGAACGCCGCGGTGTGCCGTTCGACCCGAACGTGCAGATAGGCACAATGATTGAGGTGCCGTCCGCGGTAGTCATTGCCGATCTGTTGGCGGCGGAATCGGATTTCTTCAGCATCGGCACGAACGACCTCATTCAGTACGGTCTGGCGGTAGACCGGGCCAACGAAAAGATTGCTCACATGTACGAGCCGGCCCATCCGGCGGTGTTGCGGTTGATCCGGCAGGTCGTGCGTGCTGCACGGGCGGCTCGAATCCCGTGCGGGCTGTGCGGCGAGATGGCGGGCGACCCGGTTTTCACGGAGATTCTTGTGGGCTTGGGCATCGACTCGCTGAGCATGTCGGCGGTAGCCATCCCGGTTGTGCGGGTCGAAGTCGCCAACATCCGGATGCGCGTCGCCCGGCGGTTTGCCCGCCGCGTACTGAAGATGGGGTCTGAATCGGCCATCAAGAAACTGCTCTACAAGCGGTACAAGAGCCGTCACACACTTTCCCGGGTATTGGGCCGCCAGAATAACAATGAATAAACGCATGCAGGGCGCCGAAAGTTTGAAGTAGGCGCGGAATCTCGAGATACAGGGATCCGGTTGTGCCGATACGCCTTTCCATATTGGGCTCGACGGGCTCGATTGGCCGAAGCGCCCTTGACGTGGTGCGACACTACCCCGGCATGTTTGAGGTAGTCGCGCTCGGCGCGTTCTCGAATACCGATTTGCTGGCCGAACAGCTGCGCGAGTTTCGCCCTCCCCATGTGGCGGTAGCGGATGAAGCGGCCGCCGCCCGATTGGACCTCTCGGGCCTGAATACGCGTTTGTGGCGCGGCAGCAACGGTTTGGAGGAGATTGCCGCCATGAGCGTGGACGTTGCGCTGTGCGCTGTCGTGGGCGCGGCGGGTCTCAAGCCGGTACTGCGGGCGATCGAAGCGGGCAACCGCATAGCGCTGGCCAACAAGGAGCCCCTGGTCATGGCTGGCCCGTTGATTATGGAGACAGCCAGGCGCAGGCGCGTGGACGTGCTGCCGGTGGACAGCGAGCACAACGCCGTCTTCCAATGCCTGCAAGGGCATTCCAGGGACGATGTTCACCGGATTCATCTCACGGCGTCGGGCGGGCCCTTTTACGGCAAACCGTGCGAAGCGCGCCGCAACGTTACCCCTGAAGAGGCGGCAAACCATCCCACGTGGGACATGGGCAAGAAGATCAGCGTGGATTCGGCTACCTTGATGAACAAGGGATTGGAAGTCATCGAAGCCATGTGGCTTTTCGGCATGCCGCTCGATAAGATCGGCGTGATCATCCATCCCCAGAGCATTGTCCACAGCATGGTGGAATTCACCGACGGCAGTATCTTGGCACAGATGGGTCCAACGGACATGAAATTCCCCATCCTGTTCGCGTTGACATGGCCTGAGCGCGTCCGAGAGCCCATGGGCCGTCTTGACCTGACCCAGGTTGAGAAGCTTACCTTCGCCAAACCCGATTTCAGCGAATTCCCGTGCCTGCACCTCGCTCTCAAATCCGCCAGAAAGGGTGGGACCGCGCCGACGGTGTTGAACGCAGCGAATGAGGTGGCGGTCCAGGCTTTCTGCCGGAAGCGAATCCCGTTTCTGGAAATCCCGGCCCTGGTGGAGCATGTTTTGGCGAGTTCCCCTATCGAGAACGAGGTGTCGCTCGAGTCCGTTCTGGCTGCCGATGGATGCGCCCGAGAGCGGGCGGAACGCTATATTGAGGCCAGATTTCAGACAGTATGAGCACAAGAATCGCGAATATGGAACTTCCCCCCCATGTTTGATTTACAATATGGTGATCGACGGGCTGGCCGAAGAAGAGGTCCGGCGAGGTCACGGAGTGCAAAGTAATGGTTTTTGGCGGCGTATTTGTGTTTATTATCGTATTGGGAGTGCTCATTTTCTTTCACGAAATGGGACACTTTATCGCGGCTAAGGCATGCCATATCTATGTCGACCGGTTCAGCCTCGGAATGCCTCCCCGGCTGTTCGGGATCAAGCTCGGAGAAACGGACTACTGTGTAGGTGCCTTGCCTATCGGTGGTTACGTGAAAATGGCAGGACAAGAGGACACCCCCCTTACCGAAGAGGAGCGTCAGAAACAGTACGGCGAGGTCCCTCCGGAACGCTGGTTCAACAACAGGCCCGTGTGGCAGCGGATGATTGTTATCACAGCCGGGCCGGTCATGAACGTTGTGCTGGGGGTCTTGTTATACGGAATAGTGGCGGCGGTCGGCACCGAAGTTCCTGAAAGCGAGGTCACCGCCCGAGTAGGATTTGTGAAACCCGAGTCTCCCGCGGCCACGGCGCCGATGTACCGAATACCCGATACCGCGGAGAACACGGCAACCGCCGGCGAACCGGATACAACGGGCTGGCGGACGGGTGACCTGATCATCTCTGTTGACGGCGAAGCCATGCGCAGCTTCTCGGACGTCGGCTTTGCGGCGATTCTGGGGGCCGGCAGAGTCTTGGATGTGCTGCTCGAGCGTTCCGAAGAGGGGGAAACGGTCCGGTACCTGTCTCGAATTGAACCCCAACACGTTGAAGACAGCAAGCATACACAGTTTGGCATCGAGCCATTCAGGACGGCGCTGATAGGCCGGATCCTGCCTGGATTACCTGCTTGTGAATCGGGCCTCAAAGATGGCGATATTCTGCAAACCGCGAATGGCCAAATCATTGACAGCACAAGCTTTACCAAGTTCCTGGAAAACATGGGGGACAACGGCACGGTGAGCCTCGAGGTCGAGCGCGAAAATGCGGTGTTCGACGTGACGCTCAAGCCGGCAACGATTGGACGGTTCGAAGGCGTTGTGTTCTCACCCTCCCTTTACAGCGAGGAAGAGGGAGAGGGGCCGCCGACCATCGGATATGTCTCGGACCAAGTGAAAGAGGACACGGGCCTCGCTCGGGGGGACGAAGTTCTCGAAGTGAACGGCAAGCCGGCAACGGCTGTGAACCTTCGCGAGGCGGAGCGGGACAGCGCTGGCAAGAGCCTGACGCTCAAAGTTCGGCACAAAGCGCGCCTGTTCGGGCTCGCCGGAGCGGAAGAAACACAAACCGTCGAAATCACTCCGGTGCCGTCGGCGGCCATCGGCATTGTCTGGGGTGAAAAGATGGTTTTCCACCGGGCCGCTGCACGCGAGGTGGTTCCCGAGGCGTTTCGTCAAGGGTTCAAGGCGTTGTCGCGCACAATTAAAACGCTCGCCATGCTCTTCACGGGCACGGTAAGCCCGAGCGACTTGGGCGGTCCGGTGCTGATTTACCAGGTGACGACGACCGCGGCCAGTATGGGTTTGATGTGGCTGTTCAAGATAACGGCGTTCATCAGCGTCAATCTCTGTGTATTCAATCTGCTGCCGTTGCCAGTGCTGGACGGCGGTCTCCTGCTCTTGCTTTCCTGGGAGGGCATTCGCAGGAAGCCCCTGCCCGAGAAAGCCCTGGAGCGCATCCAGCAAGTGGGTTTGGTCATCATCATCAGTCTGCTGCTTTTCGTGACATATAACGACATACTCCGGTGGGTGACGTCCACGCTTTAGGATTCGAGGCCGGGAAGCTGGGGACATTGAGGGGCAGTGGGACCGCCAAGGGCGGCGAATCACCTCCGGAGCTGCGTGAGAAACAAGACGACGGGCAGGCCCAATAGACCTGCAACGGGAAGGAGAAGCCGAGAGCGTTATGGGATTCATCACGTGCAAATTTGGGGGATCGTCGCTGGCAGACGCGGCATGTGTCCGCAAAGCGGAAGCGATTATCCGGTCCGATCCGCAGCGGCGGTATATCGTGCCGTCGGCGCCAGGCAAACGCACGGAAGAGGACAAGAAAATCACAGACCTGTTGTATGCGTGGCACAGCCTGGCTAAGCAGGGGCTGGATGTGTCCCAGCCGAAGGGCATCATCGCGGAACGTTTCGGGGAGTTGGCGAGGGAGCTGGGTATCCCCTTCGACGTGGGCGCACACATGGAACGGATCGCCGCCGAGGGAGAGCAGCATGCTGAACCGGATTACATGGCTTCCCGCGGGGAATATCTCAACGGCCTGCTGATGGCGGAGCTTCTGGGAGCCACGTTTATCGACCCTGCCGAGTGCGTTTTCTTCGATGATGAAGGGGGGCTCGACAAAAAGACCTACAGTGCTTTGGCAAAACGCATGGCAGGAGACGGCCTGTTTGTTGTGCCGGGTTTCTACGGAGTGATGCCCGACGGCCGGGTCAGGACGTTTTCACGGGGCGGCAGCGATGTGACCGGGGCAATCGTAGCCCGGGCAACCCACTCCGTCCTGTACGAAAACTGGACCGACGTTTCGGGCTTCCGTATGGCCGATCCGAGAGTGGTGCCCCATGCCAGGCGCATCCAAGAAGTGACGTACAAGGAACTGCGCGAACTTTCGTACATGGGCGCAAAGGTGCTGCATGAGGAGGCGATCTTCCCCGTCCGTGAAACAGGCATCCCGGTCAACATCCGCAATACACACAAGCCTGAGGTGCCGGGAACGATGATCGTGTCTAAACGCGAGAGCACCGAACCCGTGTGCGGCATTGCGGCGCGCAAGGGTTTCTCCATGATCACAATCGAAAAAGCGCTGATGAACCGCGAATTGGGGTTTGGCCGCCGCTTGCTGATGATCCTCGAAGAGTTCGGGATCAGTTTCGAGCATATGCCGTCGAGTATCGACACGGTTTCGGTGATAGTCAGGGACGACTTGCTGGGCAGCCACGGTCCCGCGGTGATCAAGAAGATCGAGCGCCGGTGCGATCCCGACCGCGTGGAGTTGTCGCCGGGGCTTGCGCTGATCGCAACGGTAGGCCAGGGCATGGCGGGTCACATCGGTATTGCCGCGAAACTGATGGGCGCGCTCGCGGAGGCCCGCGTGAACATACGCGTTATCGACCAGGGCTCTTCGGAAAACAACATCATCGTAGGCGTCGAAGATAAAGACATGGAGACGGCAGTGCGCGCAATTTACGGTGTTTTCACTCACTCGGAGGGTTAACCAGGCTATGCGCCGGACCAAGATCGTCTGTACGCTGGGACCCAGTTCGCGCGACTATCAAACGATCGAGCGCCTCATGACGGAGGGCATGGACGTCGCACGCCTCAATTTCTCGCACGGCAGCCACGACGATCATCGCAACGTATTCGAGACGGTGCGGCGCGCGGCCAGCGAAACGGGCAGGGCTGTCGCCGTGATGGCCGACCTTCAGGGACCGAAGATCCGGACCGGGCGTTTGGAAGACGGACGCCCGGTCAATCTGTCCCCGGGCGCTTCTTTCTGCATTACTGCCCGGGACGTGCCTGGGAATGCCCGGTGCGTCTCGACGACCTATGAATCCCTCCCGCAGGACGTACAGCCCGGGAGCCGCCTCCTGCTCGCGGACGGCATGCTCGAATTGCGTGTTCTCGAGGTGAAAGGCCCGGATGTCCATTGCACAGTGGTGCGCGGCGGCAAGCTGGGGGAACACAAGGGCATCAATATGCCAAGGGTAGCCGTAAGCGCCGCTCCGTTGACGGAGAAGGATATCGAGGATTTGGAATTTGCTCTGGACCTCGGCGTCGATTTTGTGGCACTTTCGTTCGTTCGGTCGGGGCAAGACATATGCCACCTGAAAGAGCTTATTGCAGAGGGGGGGCACAGGGCCTCGGTGGTTGCCAAGATCGAGCGCCCCGAGGCGGTTGCGAACATTGACGAGATAATCCGGGTAGCGGACGCCGTGATGGTTGCCAGAGGCGACCTGGGAGTGGAAATGGATCTCGACGAGGTTCCGCAAATTCAGAAGGACATCATTCGGAAATGTAACCGGAACGGGCTCCCCGTGATTACCGCGACCCAGATGCTCGAATCGATGATGGCCAGCGCCCGGCCCACCCGTGCCGAGGTGGCGGACATAGCGAACGCGATTCACGACGGCACGGACGCATTGATGCTCAGCGGCGAGACGGCTTCCGGGCGTTATCCCATCGAGTCCGTGGCCACAATGGCCCAGGTAGCTCTGAAGACTGATGAAATTATCGAGCAGTCCCCGCGCTGCGCCCTGGTGGCGCCCGAAAATGCCAGCCGTCATGAAACCGCGTTTGCACATGCCATCGGCCTGGCGGCAAGCCAGGCCGCTGAAGACGTGAATGCCGTGTGCATTACGTGCTTCACCATGTCCGGCTATAGTGCGCGCATGATTTCGCGCCACCGCCCTCGCAAACCGATAGTTGCCGTGACAGTCAACGACGAGGCCCGGAGGCGCTGCGCTCTTTTGTGGGGGGTTCAGACTCTGCCGGGAGCCGAAACCCGAGACCTTACCGCCATGGTTGGCCAGGTAGACGATATTCTGAGCCGTGAGGGACTCGCCCAGCATGGCGATACGGTCGTGATCGTTGCGGGCACCCCGCTTCTGGTCGGGGGCCGTACAGACTTTATCAAGATCCATCAGGTTGGTGAGTCGGAGACCGGGCGGTGATTCATGAGCGACTGTCCCAGAGATATTGCGCCGGACTGGTATGTCCGCGCCTTTGACGACCTTTACCCTCTTCTCTATGCCCATCGGACGGTCGAAGCGGCGGAGCCGGAAGCAGACTTCGCGGCGGCTCAGTTGAGACTGGCCGGGAACGAGCGCGTATTGGACCTCTGTTGCGGTAACGGCCGGCACATGAAACACTTGCGCCACCGGTGCGCCTCCTTGACGGGTCTGGATTATTCGGAAGCGCTTCTGCGGATTGCCCGCGGTATGGTCGGCCGGGATTGTGCTCTGGTACGGGCGGATATGCGGGCGATTCCGTTCGTGGGCGTTTTCGATGCGGTGACCAATTTCTTCACCTCGTTTGGATATTTTGTTGAGGTCGAGGACAATTTCAAGGTAGTCTTCGGGCTGGCTGGAGCTCTGAAACCTGGCGGCCGGTTTTTCATCGACTATGTGAACAGGGAAAGCGCAATCACTCGCTTGGTTCCTGAGAGCATCCGGAAACATGAGGATTACGAGATTCGTGACCAGCGCTGGATCGATACGGTTAAGAATCGGCTAAACAAGCTTACAACAGTCATTTACAGGGGCGAGGCCATCCGGGAAGTCGAGGAATCCGTTCGGCTTTACAGCCCCAGTGAGTTTGAAGACCTGTTGCGTGAGGGAGGCCTGAAGGTGGAGGCGCTCTACGGGGATTACACAGGGGCCGGGCTTGATTCCGTGACGCCGCGCATGATTGCGGCGGGCCTCAAGGAGTGATACGGTGCGGGACCTCTCCAAAGAGTACCTGAACGAAGCGGCCGACTTGATGCCGTTCTACGCATGTCCCCTATCCGCGTTGTATGCGCGGCTTCCGGGCCCCGTTTCCTGGCCAAAGCCTCTGGTGGAAGAAATGCGGGCCTATAACGAACGCATAGGGACACGCGCGACATTGGACGGAACGGAACTTGTGGTGGTCACCGGACAGCAGCCGGGGTTGTTTACCGGACCCCTGTACACCATTTATAAGGCAATTACGGCTATCAAGTTGGCCCAACAAATCGAAGCGCGTTCGGGCAGGCGGTGCATCCCGGTTTTCTGGGCCGCAAGCGAGGACCACGATTTCGAGGAGGCTGCCACAGCGCATTTTCTCACGAAGAGGGACGAGCCCCTCAGCCTCACGTACAAACCGAAGCAGGACATCACCGACCTTCCCCTGTACCGGGTGCCGGTCGAGGACTCGGTTCACGAGGCAATCGACACTGCCGCCCAGGAGATGCGAAAGTCTGAACTGACGGATAGCGTTACCGCGTTTCTGCACGAGTCCGCCGAACAGTCCCGGACGCTGTGCGAATGGTTTACACGATTGCTTTCCCGGATGTTCAGAGATACCTCTCTGGTCCTATTCGTTCCGCATCTTTCAGCGGCACGAGCGCTTCAGTCCGAGCTGATGGCTGTTGAAATCCAAAACCCCCTTGAATCGACACGCAGGTTGAACGATGCGGGTAACTCATTGGCAAAACTAGGCTTCCAACCCCAAGTCACGAAATCGGACAACATGTGCAACTTCTTTCTGGAAGTCGGAGGGCGGCGCCGCGGAGTTACCTATGAGGACGCCAGGTTCCACGTCCCAGAAGAAGGCATAACCTATACCGGAGATGAGTTGCTCGCACTCCTTGCCCAGGAGCCCGGGCGGTTCAGTGCCAACGTCGCCCTGCGGCCCGTGGTCCAGCAACGGCTCTTCAATGCGGTGGCGTATGTGGCTGGACCAGCAGAACTTGGCTATTGGGGACAAATTAAGGGGGTCTTCGAGCAATTCGGCCAGTCCTTCCCCGCAGTGTATCCGAGAGCACAGTGCGCCTTGGTGACGACGCGAATCAGGAAGCTGATGGAGAAGTTATCGCTGTCGCCGCGGGACCTGGAACGGCCACTGGAACAGTTGGAACAGAAAGTGTTCCGCCATATCGCCGAAGAGCCCTCGTATGGGGCGATTACCGTGGCGCAAAAGGATGTTCGAAACCGTTTTCGAGAGCTTCTTGCCATTCTGGAGCAAACGGATCCCGTTGCACGTGAGATGACGGAGTCGATGGGTCTGCGAGTGGATTCGGAGTTTGACCGTATCAGGGATGTGCTGACCCGCCGGGACGAGGAACGGGTCGAGGCTGTGCGCAGACAGGTAGTCCGCCTGCAGCAGTGTCTCGTGCCATGGCGAAAACCCCAGGAACGTGTGTATACTGTGTTCTCGTTCATGTTTGAGCACGGCTGGGGCTTGGCGGCGCGCCTGCTCAAAGAAATCGACATCGGGTCTTTCCAACTGCAGGAGGTGGAACTATGACAGCGGTCGATATTCTGGTCGTAGGCGCACACCCTGACGATGCCGAGGTCGGAATGGGGGGGCTCATCCACAAGATGGCCTCGAAGGGGTACTCAGTAGGAATTCTGGACCTCACGGAAGGAGAACTGGCATCGCGCGGCTCCCCCGCGGAGCGGGCGCAGGAAGCCGCGGCGGCGGCTGAAATCCTTGGAGTCGCGCGGCGCGAGTCCGCAAAGCTTAAAGACGGCAAGGTCGCCAACACCAACGAGCAACAAAAGAAGCTGATACCCTATTTACGCTCTTTCAGGCCCAAGGTTCTCATTGCTCCCATGACCGATGACCGTCATCCGGACCACGGCGCGGCCCACGAGCTCATTCGCGATGCGAACTATTTTGCAGGCTTGCGCCATATGGACCCGGACGCCCAGCGGGAACCCCATCGCGTCATGCGGCGCTATTTCTACCGGGTCTATGGCGATCCCACGCCTCCGCAACTGGTTATGGACATCTCGGAGCACATGGACGCGAAGATGGCGGCGCTCCAGCAATACAAGTCGCAGTTCTATAACCCCGAGTATGGGGGATTCCCGACTTACGTATCGAGCCCGGAGTTCTGGGACTTTGTGCGCACCCGGGCCGCCTACTGGGGCAACCGCATCGGCGTGCGGTACGGAGAGCCCCTGTACATCACCCGTCCTCTTGGGATTGACACGCTGCCGAACTTGGAGATGATCGAATGAGAATAGGCATTTCCTGCCACTCGACGGCGGGGGGCAGTGGGATTCTTGCCACGGAACTCGGCATTGCGTTGGCGAAACGGGGCCACACCATCCACTTCGTGACCACCGAGCCTCCATTCCGCCTTCGCGGATTCTATCGGAACATCTTCTCGCACACGGTCAACGTCGTGCCGTATCCGCTCTTTCGGTATCCTCCCTTTACGCTGGCGATTTCGGCAAAGATGTTCGAGGTGGCGAAAGAGCACGATATCGAGCTTTGGCACGTTCACTATGCCATCCCCTACGCGGCGTGCGCGGTCATCGCACGGGAGATGATGCCCGCGGACAAGCGTTTTCATATCGTGACGACCTTGCACGGCACCGACATCACCCTTGTGGGGAGCGACCCCTCCTACTTCCATCTCACGAAGTTCGCCATGGAGCGCAGTTGCCGGATCACGGCCGTTTCAAATTGGCTCGCCAAGGAAACGCAGGCGGCCTTTGAACTATCCAAGCCTATCCATACGATCTACAATTTCGTGAATCTCGACCGGTTTAACGCGCCCCTGGCGAACCGTCAGAGTCTTGCGGGCGACGACGAGAAGATCGTCATGCACATCTCGAATTTCCGCCCCGTCAAACGGGTCACGGACGTGGTCCGCACGTTCAAGAAGATCCTCGACCGTGTAAATGCGCGGCTTATCATGGTTGGGGACGGTCCGGAACGCATTTCGGCCGCTGGCGTGGCCCGCCAGCTCGGCGTCAGCGACAAAATCACCTACCTGGGCAACAACGAAGCGGTCGAGAGCATCCTGCCGCTCGCGGACCTCGTGTTTCAGCCCAGCGAACACGAAAGTTTCGGCCTGGTGCCGCTCGAAGCCATGCTTTCCGGCGTGCCGGTCCTGGGGACGGCCTCCGGGGGCGTGTGCGAGGTAGTCGAGCATGGCGTAACGGGCTACCTCTGCGAGGTTGGCGACACCGATGCGATGGCACGGTGCGCGCTCGAAGTCCTTCAGAACGAAGCAAAAGCCCGCGAGATGGGCATCAAGGGCCGCGCGCGCGCCCGCGAACTGTTTGCCGAAGAGAAAATCGT
>DAOLNV010000041.1 GCA_035416745.1 Candidatus Hydrogenedentota bacterium
AACGATGGCCCTTTTTGTCTACCCAAAATTTACAGACGCTATCTTACGCGACCGGCCATTGCACAGGCGCGGGACCTTTCCATGGTGACTTGGGCCTCATACGTATTGCCTTTCCGTTGGTGATCGAGGCAGATGCAGCCGTTCGGCTCCGCTCTGTTTCTTATTGACATCTCCGGCGCGGCGGTGGCAATGTGTACGCGTTCACAGGCCCGCCGTAACTGGCGATGCGACGTGGAAGGGACCACGGGGAAGCGGCGGGGACCGGGAATCGTGCCGCGCGCCTGGGCAACCGTGCCGGAGGAGTTTTCGCCGGTGCGGTCTTTACTCTACGGTTGACCACACAAAGGAGGCGCAGCATGCGCCAAACGCCCCTATTTGACGAACACAGGGCACTCGGCGGCAAAATCGTGGACTTCACCGGATGGGCGCTGCCAGTCCAATTTGCCGGCATCCTTAACGAACACGAACATACCCGTGCGAAAGCGTCCCTCTTCGATTGTTCCCACATGGGCGAGTTCTGCATCAAAGGCGAACGGGGTATTCAAGCCTATGACGCGCTCGTAACCATGAACGCGGCCGGCCTCGCGGTTGGCCGGGCGCGCTACGGTTTCCTGCTCACTGAGGGCGGCGGCATCATTGACGACCTTATTGCGATGCGTGTTGCCGAAGACGAACTGTTTGTGGTGACTAATGCGGGACCCTTGGAACGCGTCGCGACACTCTTTGCCGGGCGCGTTCCCGGTCTGAGAGACGTGTCAGACGAAACGGCGAAGATAGATATTCAAGGGCCGTTGTCTCGCGAAATTCTTGTGCGTATCGGCTTGCCGGTTGCTTCGGACCTCCGCTATTTCGGGTTGTTTCGGGCGGAGTGGGAGGGACACACGCTCCTTGTTTCCCGTACCGGCTATACCGGCGAGTTGGGATACGAGTTGTTCATGCCGAACGACCTCGCGGTGCATCTGTGGCGGACGCTTTTAAGACACCCGGACGTGGCCCCTGCGGGGCTCGGCGCGCGCGATACGCTCCGTCTCGAGATGGGGTACTCCTTGTCCGGCCAGGATTTCGACGATACGCGCAGTCCGCTCGAAGCAAGCCAAGAGGCTTTTGTCGATTGGAGCAAAGAGTTCACGGGCCGCGCGGCGCTCGAGAAACAGCGGGAAAGAGGGGCGTTTTCGGTGTTGACGGCCATCCGTGCGGACTCGCGCCGTGCGCCGCGCCACGGCTTCGAGGTGTACAAAGAAGATGACGCCGTGGGGTTGGTCACGAGCGGCACCTACGGGCCCTCCGTGGGTTGCGGGATAGGCCTGGCTTATCTTCCGCAGGAGCTGGCCAAGCCGGGCACGGCCCTGGCCACGGGCCCGCGGCGATTTGAAATCGAAACAACACAACTTCCCTTTTACAGAAACGGAACGTGCAGGAATTAAGGAGATAGCGGCCATGGATTTCCCCGAAGGACTCAGGTATACGCGCCAGCATGAATGGATTCGCGACGATGGCGCCAATGTATACACTGTCGGCATTACGGAGCACGCAACCGGGCAATTGGGCGACGTGACCTATGTCGAACTGCCCGAAGTGGGCATGGAACTCGACCAGGGCAAGGCCGCAGGCGCCGTGGAGTCGGTGAAGGCTGCAAGCGACGTCTACGCGCCCATCGGCGGCCACGTAAGCGAAGTCAACGGCGAACTCGAGAGCCGGCCGGAACTCGTCAACCAGAGCCCTTACGACGAAGGATGGTTCTTCAAGATCGCCGATGGAAATCTCCGTGACTTTAACAAGCTTATGGACGCGAAAGCCTATGCCCTGTACGTAGAGGGACTTGATGAATGAGTTTCATCCCTACTACTCAGGCTGAACAGGAAGACATGCTCGCGGCCATCGGGATTACCAGTATAGACGAGCTGTTCAGGAGCATTCCCGGCCATCTCCGGGCGAAATCATGGGATTTGCCCGAAGGGCTCTCCGAAATGGCTGTACGCGCCACGCTGGCGGGGATGGCCGCCCGGAACAACGGTTCCAACGTGTGCTTCCTGGGCGGCGGCTACTACGACCATTTTGTGCCGGCGGCGATCGACGCGCTCACCGCGCGCGGCGAGTTCGCGACCGCATACACCCCTTACCAGCCCGAGGCCGCCCAGGGAACGCTCCAGAGCATCTACGAGTATCAGTCCGCCATATGCCGGTTAACGGAAATGGACTTTGCCAACGCGTCGCTCTACGACGGGGGCACCGCGGTCTTCGAGGCCGCGGCCATGTCCGTGCGGGTTACGCACCGGTCCCGCATCGTGTGCCACGAGTCGCTCAATCCCTTCTACCGCCAGATACTCGCCACGCAGACCGCCAACCTCGGGCTCGAGTTTCGTGACGGCAGCGATCCCTCCGATGCGGCGTGTGTGATCGTCCAGAATCCATCGTTTCTTGGCGACATATGCGATTTCGCGCCGCTTGCCCGGCAATGCCATGATGCCGGGGCGCTGCTGGTAGTGTCCTTCTACCCGCTGTCATTGGGCCTTCTTAAGACTCCGGGCGCCATGGGCGCCGACATCGCCGTTGCCGAAGGGCAGAGTCTGGGCGTGCCGTTGAGTTTTGGCGGGCCCTATCTGGGAATTCTGGCCACGCGTAAGCAGCACATCCGCCGTATGCCCGGCCGGTTGGCCGCCGCCACCGAGGACGGCCAGGGCCGCCGCGGGTTCGTGTTGACTCTCCAGGCCCGCGAACAGCACATCCGCCGCGAGAAAGCCATGTCGAACATCTGCTCGAACGAGGCGCTCGTGGCGTTGCGCGCACTGATTTACCTGTGTCTTCTGGGCAAGCAAGGACTGCGCGAAGCAGCCACGCATTGTCACTCAAAAGCCGAGTACCTCAAGAAGCGCCTGGGTTTTCTCGAGTTCCTTAGCGAGCATCCCACGTTCAACGAGTTCGCCGTGCGGCTGCCGCGCAACGCCGAAGATGTCTGCGCCGATTTAGCCGGACGCGGCTTCTTGGCCGGCCTGCCGCTGCATGCTGTCGGAAAAGGAAAGGATACGGACCTTCTCATCGCGGTTACCGAAAAGCGGACCCGTGCGGAACTCGACGCGTTTGCAGACGCCCTCGCCCGGGCCTCCCGTTAACCGGTATCAGATATGGAGCCATTTCATGGAATTGATATTCGAGAAGTCACGCGAGGGTCGAAGAGCCATCATGTTCGGCGCCCTGGACGTGCCTGAAACGTCGCCTCCCGCTGAGTTGTGCCGCCAGGAACCCGCTGCATTGCCCGAAGTCAGCGAACTCGATGTCGTGCGGCACTTTTCGCGGTTGTCTCACCGCAATTTCGGCGTGGATACCCATTTTTACCCGTTGGGCTCGTGTACCATGAAATACAACCCGAAGTTGGCCGAAGCGGCGGCGGGGGAGCCCGGCTTTCTTTCGCTGCACCCCCATCTGGCATCGTCTCGGGCCATGTGGCCATTATGCCAGGGGGCGTTCGAGCTGATCTTCGAGCTCGAACGGCTGCTTGCGGAGATTGCGGGCATGCGCGAGGTCAGCCTGCAGCCCATTGCCGGAGCCCACGGCGAACTCACGGGCACGCTCCTGATCGCGGCGTATCATCGAGCGAGGGGCAACAAGAAAGACACGATCCTGGTACCCGACTCGGCCCACGGCACCAACCCTGCTAGCGCCGCGATAGCGGGGTTCAAGGTCGCGGAGGTCCCGTCCCTTCCGGACGGCACGCTTGACGTCGAGGCGTTAAAGGAGAAGCTGGACCAGTCCGTGGCGGGCGTCATGCTGACTTGTCCCAACACCCACGGCTTGTTCGAGCCCCGGGTCCACGAAATCGCCGCGCTAGCCCATGCCGCGGATGCGCTCATGTACTACGACGGCGCCAACCTCAACGCCATCATCGGCGAGTGCCGGCCCGGCGACCTTGGTTTCGATGTGATGCACTTCAACCTGCACAAGACCTTCGCCACGCCCCACGGCATGGGCGGCCCCGGCGCGGGCCCCGTCGGAGTCGGGGAAAAGCTTGTGGACTTCCTGCCGGGACCGCGCGTGGTACGCGAAGGAGACGCCTTCGGCCTGGCCATGCCGGAGAAGTCCATCGGAAAGGTGTCTCCTTTTTTTGGCAATTTCATGATTGGGGTGCGGGCATACGCCTATATCCTGCATCTGGGCTCGAACGGCTTGCGGGACGTCGCGCGCCATGCCGTTTTGAACGCCAACTACGTGAGTGCGCGGCTCAAAGAGGCTTTCGAGCCCGCTTTTGCAGGGCCGTTCATGCATGAATGCGTGTTTTCGGCCGCGCAGCAGGCCAGGCACGGAATCCGGGCGCTCGATTTCGCCAAAGCCCTTCTTGATCGGGGGTTTCATGCGCCTACCGTCTATTTCCCCCTGACGGTCAAGGAAAGCATGATGATCGAGCCCACGGAGACCGAATCCAAAGAAACCCTGGATGCATTCTGCGAGGCGCTGCTCGAGCTCGCCCGGATGGCGGAAGTGAATCCCGAGACTCTTCACGAAGCGCCCGTGTCTCTTCCCGTCGGCCGTCTTGACGAAGTGCGGGCCGCGCGTGAACTCAACTGCAGGGTCTAGCCCCGCCATGCGCGTGCTCGACCTCTCGTTTCACGCTCCCGCATCCAATCTCGCGCTGGACGAGGTGCTTCTCAATTCGGCCGAACGGGGCATTGCCGGGGAGAGCCTCCGTTTCTGGGAGAGCCCGGTCCCGTTCGTGGTCGTGGGCGTGTCGCAACGTATCCTCGCCGAAGTGCGTCACGAGGCTTGTGTCCGAGACGGGGTGCCTGTCTTGAGGCGTTGTTCGGCGGGGGGGTGCGTGTTGCAGGGGCCAGGCTCCCTGAACCTCAGTCTGGTCCTCTCCTATGATCGGCACCCCTCGCTCCGAAACATCCGTGATTCCTACTGCCATATTCTCGGCCGCCTCAGGGAGGCGCTTGAAACACGCGGGGTGCGAGCCTCGCTCGAGGGCATTTCAGACCTCGCCGTGGAGGGTCTGAAGGTTTCGGGCAACGCGCAGAAACGCCGGAAACACTTTTTTCTCCACCACGGCACGTTTCTGTACCACGTCGATTGGCAGTCCATGGGGCGTTACCTGCGCGAACCCCAAGAGCGGCCGGCCTACCGCGGCGCGCGGTCCCACAGCGCATTTGTGTCGACGCTGCCCCTGGGTCCTCACGAATTGCGTGGCGCTATACGCGACGCGTTCGAGGCCCATTCAGCCGACGTCGAGCCGCTGCCCATCGAATTTCTTGAAGTCCGGGAGATCGCCTCGCGCAAGTACAGTGAATATTCCTGGACCTACCGCCGATAACAGCGGATTCTTTGAGTTCACATCCTGAAAAACCCAGATTTCCGGCAAATATACGGTGGTGATTTCTTGACATTTCGCTCTTTTGCCGCATATTGTGTTATAGTTATTAGAGGTGATGTGTCGGTAGGCATCATCCAAGTACAAGGGGATGAAGGGGTTCGCCAAGGGTTGCCAGCAAAGCGACGCCCCCGTGCCGTGTGGATACGCGGGTAACCCTGTGGCCAAGACGTGAAAAGATGAGAATTGCAGCACCAAAGATCTGGCCACTGGTTGTGGCTGTCGGGACGGCTGCTGCCGCCGCTGGTGTGACGGTGTGGGCGGCTTACGCTGTCCGCGACCTGAATGCTGTTTCCATTGAGCGCATCCCTGCAATCGAGATGGGTTCCGAAGAATCCGCATTGGAAGAGATGTCCTCGGACACCGGCCAGACGCTTCTCGCGCTGAATCTCCAGGATACGTCGTTTGAACAATCGGTGGCTGAGGGCATGCTCGTTGTCCCGGATTCTCTGCCTGAATGCATCGCTATTCAGTATGCCCGGGCGCTTCAGGAGGGCCGCGCGGACGAGGTGATCCGCATGACGCACTGGATGCAGGAACGGTTGAAGCGGGTTCGGCTTCGCTCCAATGCGCCGGAGGAACTGGAAGCGGCGCGCGAGGAACTGCGCCGCGACATCCAGACACGCACGCTGGAAGGCAACCGGCTTCGCCGCGAAGGCGTGGAAGACAAGTATATCTTCAAGCCCGGCGCTACCTTCGAGGTCATCGGCGTGGATGCGCGCGAGGACGCACGCGGCGATGCCTTGGCGTGTCCTGTCAAGGAGCGTACGTGGCTCCGGGTTGTCTACCCTTCCCCGGTGACGGCGTTGCGGGATGAGGCCGGCCGCCCGGTCAGAAGTATTGTGGTGGGCGTGAATGTTTCCGCGGACGGGTATGTTTTGAAGGCGGGCATCCTCGGGAACATGGAAATTGGGAGCGGGGATGTTTCCGTGGATTGGGCGAATTAGGGGAGAGAGACCATGCCGCTAGCGAAGTGCCCACGATGTGAATGCATGTTCAACAAGACGACGGGCCCCGTGTGCCACAAATGCCAGGTTGATGAGGACGCGGATTACGAGACTTTGCGGCGGGCGCTCGAGGAGCATCCGACTCTAACGGCCCAACAGCTTGGCGAACTCACTGGGGTTGAATTGGCCTGCATCCTGCGCTTGCTTGACGAGGGGCGCATTGCCTCCACGCCCGAACTTGCTGCCAAAGCCGTTTGCGGCCGTTGCGGAGCGCCCGCCATCAGCTTGAGCAAACGCTTGTGCGAGGCATGCCTTCAGAAACTGAATGCGGAAGTCGCGAGGGCCCAGGCCAGTATTAAACTCGCCAAGAAGAAGAGAGTCGAGATTGGCACGAGCATGAATCTCCGGAGATGGCTTGACGACGACTGAAACCGCAAGTTGACCTGTTTGCTCGAACCGGTGGTATACTGCCTGTTGTAGGAGTAGGGCAGGCAGGACCGCAGGAGAATGGCTGTTTGCCACGGAGCCTTCTTCTATGACCACGCGTGATAAGATCGGGCTTGGGATTCTTATCGGCCTGTTTGTGGCGTTTAGTGTGTTCCTGGCGTTGACCACCAGAGGGTGGGGGGGGCATCATGCGCCCGAGGACAGCATCTTTGTCCGGCAGCGCGTGATCAATCTCAACAAATAGCGGGTTGCGGACGGAACCGCGCGCGCGTGTCTGGTATCAAACAGGTGTGGTTGTGGATTCTCGCTTTTCTGCGGAAACCTTCCCGGCATAGAGGAGTACAAGGGCTGTTGTTCAATGCCAGATATTTACGGGGCGAGGCGGTATCGAGCGTCGCGCTCTTTGTGGTTGTGGCCGCGGTATTCGCCGGCGCCCTGCATAGGGCTCCGGACGTGTTCGCTGCGCAGAAGGCGGTCACAAGTATCACCTTCAAAGCGCCGGTGGCCAATGCAACGCGGGAAGCGACCGTGGAACCGCGCACCATCGACGGTGTCGCGTATGTGCCCGTTAACGCCGTTCTTCAGCAGTTCGGCGGAGGCGCAACCGTTCTTGCGGAACGCGTCGAGCTCGACTTCCTCGGTAAGAGCGCCTGGGTGCGTCTGGACAACAACAGCGTCAATGCCTCGCTTAAGGAATTTCAGTTGAGCCACAACATCCTCCGTGATAACAGGGATATTCTCATGGCTCTGGCCGATGTGGTGTCTTTCTTTGAAGATGCTTTCGGCGCGCGCGTCAGCTTCGAGGCGCCTGCAGCCGAGAAACCCCAGGAATCGATTAGCGAACCCGAGGCGGTCGTCATGCAAGACCTGTCTCTTCCCGGTGCGTCGGAACAGGTTCCGCTTGCGGATATCGATTCGCTCAGCACAAGGCAGCAGACAAGCGACACCCGGGTGGACCAAATCACGGTCGTCGCTATCGATGCGGGACACGGCGGTACCGATCCCGGCTGCCAGAGCTCCGCAATACAAGAAAAAGACCTCACCCTGGCGATCGCCCAACAGGCCGCCAGCCTGCTTCAGGCGTCGTTTGAGGGGCGGGCCATCCTCACGCGTTCGCAGGACGCAAGCCCGTCGTTGCAGGTCCGGGCCCGTCTCGCAAATGCCCAGAATGCCGACCTGATGATTAGTATCCATGCCGGCGCGAGCATGTCGCCCTCTGCCCATGGATTTGAACTGTTTGTGCCGCCTGACGCAAGGCTCAGCGCGGCTCTAGGCAACCCGGAAGTCCAAGCCAGAGGCGCAGCCAAACACGCTCCGGAGAGCGCGGCTATCGCGGAAGTGTTGGCGCGTAAACTTGCCGAAGCCACCGGCGCTGTTAACCGTGGGATACGGGTAACGCCCTGCCGCCTGTTCGATGAGGTCAATAGGGCTTGTCTCGTGGTCGAAGTTGGTTCCCTGACAAACCGTGAAGAGGCAACCAAGCTTGCCGACCAGGCCTATCAGACCAAAATCGCAGAGGCGATCGCGGATGCCGTGCGGACATGTGCCGGCCGCGTTTCCGAGAACGGAGCAACACCATGAAGGCCGAAGATCGCCAGCGTTTCCTGAAACAGGCTTTGCTGGGCCTTTGGGCCATGTTGACGGTCATCCTGGTTATGGCGCTCGCGCTGATTGTCTTCAACATGGTGCAGCAAGGCCAGAGCCCGTTTCCCGTGTTGCCGGCCGGCGCCCAGGCAAGCAGCGCCCAACCCGGCGCCGAGACTCCGGCGCTGTCAGAGACCCGTCGCGACGTTCCTTTGTTTTTCGCCTCGGAGGACGGACGGCTCCTGGTTCCCGAAATCCGGGTCCTGACCCTCGGGGAGGACACCATAGCCAACTATCACACCGCCCTTGATGCCTTGATCCAGGGGCCTGAGGGCATGTTTACTCCCGTGGCCGCTCCCGGCACGCGCGTCAAGGGGATCTTTGTGATGGAAGACGGCGAACTGATTGTCGACATGAGCATGGAGACCGTCTCCGGATTGCGCAAGCAGCCCAGCGTCTCGAGCGAAATGCTTTTTCTGCAAAGCATCGTCCACACCCTGTCAGCACCCGAACTGCTGGGTGCGGACGCCACCCCGGTGGCCAAAGTCCAGATTCTCATCGAAGGCGCGTCCGCCGAGGAATCTTTTAAGGACGCCCACTGCGACTGGGCAAGTCCGCTCGTTCGTGATCCGCACTGGCTTGCAGGTAACGAGCCCCTGGAACCCCAAAATGGCTGAGTCCGATGCGGCCATCGGTATTTTTGACTCCGGAGTGGGGGGGCTTACGGTCTTGGCGCGGGTGGCGGCGCGTCTGCCTGGCGAGTCCATCATCTACCTTGGCGATACCGCGCGCGTGCCGTACGGCACGAAATCCGGCGAAACGGTTCAACGCTATGCCGCGGGGTGCGCGGGGGTACTGCTCGAGCGGGGCGTCAAGATGCTCATAGTCGCCTGCAATACCGCGTCTGCCCACGCCCTGGAAACATTGCGCCATGACTTGGACGTGCCTGTAATCGGGGTCATCATGCCGGGAGCTCGTTCCGCGGTGGGCATTTCGCGCAACGGCCGTATTGGCGTTATCGGCACGGCCAGCACGATTGCGAGCCAGGCGTACGATGACGCGATTTCCGCGATGGCTCCCGGCGCGCGGGTGTTCTCAAAACCGTGCCCCCTGTTCGTGCCTCTTGCCGAAGAAGGCTGGGTGCACGGGCCCGTGCCGCGACAAGTGGCCGCCACCTACCTCGAAGAACTGCTTCAAAACGGCATCGATACTCTTGTGCTCGGCTGCACCCACTATCCATTGCTCAAGGACATCATCCAGGAGACTGTGGGTCCGGCCGTATCCCTTGTTGACAGCGCGGAGGCTACATCTCATGCCGTTGCGGACACCTTGGCGGGATTAGGCCTCGCCCGTGACTGTGATGCGCCGCCGGAGTATTCCTTCCTGGTGACGGACGCTCCGGAGAGCTTCGCGCGCGTGGGAGCGCGTTTCCTTGGCCGCGCCATCAGCCCGGTGGAATGGGTGGACGTGTGATGCCGGAGCCGTCACAGTTCCAAAACGGGGAGCCCGAATCGGTTAGCCGCCGCGTGCCGACATCCGCGTCCCGGTGGGGCATCTCGCTTGCGGGTCTGGCCGCCGTAGCCGTTTGCGCCGCCGCAAGCGTCATCCTCATACGTTTGTACATGATCTCGCGCCCGTTCAACATCAGCCCGCTGAACTCCGCCATGGCCAGCCATATCGAAGACCTGCTGGCGATGTGTCATCTGCCCGACTCGAGCGTCTTGCGCCATGACCCCGTCATCCGCCGCGACCAAGGCGCGACGTGGACTTTTTACGCGTTTGACGTGGGCGTTCCGGCCAACATGGCGGCCAACGGGGTGATAACAACACTCAAACAGGGCATGGCGCTTCAGAATGTCTCGATTGCCGAAGCCGAGGCGCCCTCCGCCTCAATCTCCGAACTGCGATTCTCCATGTTGAATCGCGAATTTGCTGTTGTGCGCATCATGGGCGGCGCGGAACGTTACGAGCTCCGGTCCGCATGCGACGAACTGGCTGATGGCGTGCGGACTGCGCTGGCCGCCGCTCCGGATGTCATTGATGTGGCGGAAACAGCCGTGGATGACCGGCAGGACGGCCCTGCCCGATGGCGTTCGCATACGCTGCACCTGAACGGCGGACCGAGTGTCAGCGCAATCGGCTTGCGCGAACTCCTGTCGGCGTCCCTGCTTGAAAACCGGGGGGATGCCGCGCCGGAGATTGCCTTCGAAACGGGACCGGGGGCGTTGCAGGTCTTCTGGCGGGGCCGTCCGGTTGTTCGCGTGGATATCGAGCAAGCCGCAAGCCTGTTTGTTCCTTCTGAACAAGACTTCGTGAAAGATCCCTGGCTGCTCTACCGGCAATCGCCGTTGGTGTTCCGCTGCTTGTACGGTTTCGACCCGGGCCCGTCCGATTTTGTGTTTGAGGCGCGGGGCTACCTGTCCGGCGGCGCGGCAAGCCCGTTACTGGAGACGGTTTCTGCCCAGGGCAGGCCGCGTGCCGCTATCATCGTAGACGACGGAGGCCATGGGGGGCTTGTTTCGGACGCCATCCTGACCATGGACCCTCGGCTGACCCTGGCGATCCTGCCAGGCACGCCGTTCGCGTCCGATATGGCCCAATCCGCTCTATCCCGCGGCTTTGAACTCTTGCTCCACATGCCTCTCGAGTCCGGGAATGGCAACAATGCGTATCCCGGGGAGCTTACGACGGCCATGGGCTCCGCGGAGATCGAGAGACGTCTGTTGGCTGCTCTCGATGAAATCCAGGGCGCCAAGGGCATGAACAACCACACTGGATCGAAGTTCACGGCCGACAAGGAGGCAATGAGGCGTCTTCTTCAAGAACTCAAAAAGCACGGCCTTTTCTTTGTAGACAGCCGCACCACGGCCGAGACGGTGGCCGAGAAAGTTGCCCGCGAGCTTGAGGTGCCCGTCGCGGCCCGTTCGGTGTTTCTGGACGAGGAAGCCGACCCCGGCTATATGCGCAACCAAATCGCTGCGTTGGCCGAGGCGGCCAGGACCGCTGGGAGCGCCATCGGGATTTGTCATTTCCGAAGCACCACGGCGGCCATGCTCCCCGAGATGGTGCGCTATCTGGAAACCCATGGCGTCAGCCTCGTGCACGTGTCGGAGTTGGTCCAATGATCCGTGTGCTGGGCATTGAAACGTCGTGCGATGAGACCGGGGCCGCCGTCGTCGAGGAGGGGAGGCGCATTCTGTCCAACGAGGTGGCTTCGCAGATTGCCGTGCACGCGGAGTTCGGCGGTGTGGTTCCGGAAATTGCGTCGCGGCAACATATCGTATGCATCTCGCAACTGGTCAACAAAGCCCTCGAGGACGCCGGGTGCACTGCCGGGGATATCGACGCGATCGCGGTAACGAACGGTCCAGGCCTGATGGGGTCTCTTCTCGTCGGTGTCTGCTTTGGCAAGTCGCTTGCATATGCGTGGCACAAGCCGTTCGTGCCCGTCCATCATATTGAAGGTCACATATTCTCTGTTTTCCTTGCGGATAACCCGCCGGCGTTTCCGTTTCTGACGCTGGTTGTCAGCGGGGGGCATACGTCGCTGATCTGGTGCGAACGGCCCCATAGCTACCGTCTCTTGGGGGCTACGCGCGACGATGCGGTAGGCGAATCGTTCGACAAGGTAGCCCGCCTGCTTGAGCTGCCGTATCCCGGAGGGCCGTCCATTCAGCGTGAAGCGGAAAAAGGCAATCCCGCCGCATGCGATTTTCCCCGCGCCATGACCCAGACCGAAACTCTGGACTTCAGTTTCAGCGGCCTGAAGACGGCGGTGCTCTACCGGCTGCGCGAGGGCGGAGTGTCGCGTGAAGACATAGCGGCCAGTTTTCAGGCTGCCGCGGTGGATACGCTGCTGCTCAAGACAAGACAGGCGATCGAGCAGACTGGAGCAAGCCGCTTGGTTCTTGCCGGAGGCGTTGCCGCAAATAAGCTTCTGCGCGCGCGCCTGGCATGTGAACTCGGGATCCCCGTGAGCATGCCCCCGTTTGAACTGTGTGTGGACAATGGCGCCATGATTGCCGCCGCCGGGTACTCCCGGTTCAAGCATGGTTTTCTGGGAAACACCTGGACGCGGCCCCACCCGGGATTGCCTCTTGTATAGAGCATATGGACGGGAAACATGGTATGCTTTAGGTGCCGTACATCGCCTGGGGGAGTGCCCACGAAACGCATTTTCAATGGAGGAGCGCCCGCAGATGAGACTTTACGATCTTCTACAGCAAGCCGTCGAAGCTAACGCCTCCGACCTGCACCTGAAAACGGATAACCCGCCCATTCTTCGAATCGACGGAGACTTGACCCGCCTGGAAGGTTCGTCACTCACCAAAGATGACATCATGAAAATGCTGGCCGAGATCGTTCCGGCGCAGGAGGTCGAGAAGTTCAAGAAAGTCAAGGAGTTAGACACTTCTTACATGCTCAAGGATATTGCACGGTTCCGTGTCAATGCCTGCTTTGACGACGGCGACCCGCGGCTCGTTTTCCGGACGATACCTCTTAATATCAAGGAAATCGATCAACTGGGGTTGCCGCCCATCTTGCACAAAGTGTGCCAACTCATGAACGGCCTGGTGCTGTTTACGGGAGTCACGGGGAGCGGCAAGTCCACCTCGCTTGCCGCCATGGTCGACGAAATCAATCGTACGCGGCCGGTCCATACAATCACCGTGGAAGACCCGATGGAATTTCTGCACCGGGACAAGATCGGCATTGTTACCCAGCGCGAAGTCGGCCAGGATACCCTCTCCTTCGCGAACGCGTTGCGCGGCGCGTTGCGCCAGGACCCTGACGTGATCCTTATCGGCGAGATGCGCGATGCCGAGACCGTGCGCACCGCGTTGTCTTCCGCGGAGACGGGCCACCTGGTGTTCTCGACGCTTCACACTGTCAATTCGGTGGAGACGCTCAACCGCATTATGGATTTCTTCGAACCCCATCAGCAGCCGCAGATTCGCAAACAACTAGCCAGCGTCATGCGGGCGATCTGCTCACAACGTCTGTTGCAGTCCGCGGAAGGATATGGCCGGTGCGTCGCGGCCGAGATTCTGGTGGGGAACCGCACAGTCCGCGAATACATCGAACAGGGAAAGAGTTTCAACGACATCACGAAATTGATCGAGGACGGTTACGAGCAGTATGGTATGCAGACCTTCGATCAGGCGCTATTCAATCTCTGGAAGGACAAGAAGATCGACGCGGAGACTGCCCTCGAGAATTCAACAAGCCCTCGAGATCTGAAGCTTCGTATGGAGGGATTCCGCTAAACCAATGGCTCCACCGCTCTCGGGGATTCTTCAGAAGGTCAATCCGTTTGTCGGAACGTCCGGCGATCGTGGCCAGATGTATCCGGGGGCTGAGATGCCATTTGGCCTGATCAAGCTTGCTCCCGACACGTATCCCGGGGCGCTTTCCGGCACGGCTCATTCGGGGTACGATTACGAAGACCGCTCGGTGGTCGGTTTCTCGCATCTGCGCTTCAGCGGGGTGGGCAATGCGGGGGTGGGCGGGAATGTCTCGGTCCTGCCCCTCGTGGCGCAGCCCGAAAGCCTGGAGCCCGGCGCGTACCGTCAGCCCTTCCGCAAAGAATCCGAGACCTGTTGCCCCGGGTACTACAGCCTTGTGCTCGAGTCCGGGATCAAAGCGGAACTGACCGCGTCTCATCATGTCGGCGTTCATCGCTATCTTTATCCCGAACGCGGCGACCCTACCCTGCTGATTGACTTATGCCGGGGATTCACGCCCGTCCGGGACGCGCACTGTGTGCTCGTGAACCCGACCGAGATCGCGGGAGAATTCACCGCCGAACAGATGAATGCCTGCGGTTGGTACCGTCTGTTCTTCTGGATTCGCTTCCAGCATCCCGCGTCCAGCATCGACCTGTATCCGCGCTACCGCAATGAAATGTCCGTGCGCGCCAATGTGCACGATGAAGGGTTGGTGGTCATCGCGCGTTTCAACCGCCGTCATACGCGGCCCCTGGGAATCAAGATCGGCTTCTCCGCCATCAGTGCCGCGCAGGCTCGCAGAAATATCGACCGTGAAGCCGCCGGCTGGCATTTCGAACTCGTACGGGAAATCGCGCAGGATGCGTGGGACACGATCCTCCGCCGGCTACAGGTAAGCGGGCAGGATGAGCACGAACGTCTGCTTCATAGCTTTGTTTACCGCTCATGCCTGTCGCCCTTCCAAATGACCGACAGCCTCGCTTGTTATATGGGCGATGATGGGGAAGTGCACCGGCCCCCCAGGGACCGTGTCTTCTACCACGGGTGGTCCATGTGGGATACGTACCGCACCAAATTCCCCCTGCTTGCCCTCATAACACCGGAACTCATGCCAAATATGATGTTGTCGTTGGCCGAGACGCTCGATTTCCGTCTCGGTTTTCTTCCGGGCGAGGAGCTGTTTGACTGTCACGGCTACGCCCCAGTGCCGAACGTTCGTATGGAACTGTCGAACGTGGTGCTTCTCGACAGCCACTTGAAGGACGTTGGGAGTCCGGAGCCTGAGGCGGCTTTCAACGTGATGCGCGCCATCGCCGACATGGAGTTTGCCGGGGACCGGGATCGGTTGGGATATGTGCCGCGCCGTCCCGACATCACCTGCCAATACGCCTATGACAACTGGGCGGTGCTGGCCATGGCGGAAGCGCTGGGCAAGAGCCAGGAACGCCATCCCTACTACGAGCGAAGCCGCTATTACCGAAACGTATGGGATAAATCGCTCCGATTCTTTCGCGCGCGCGACGAGAAAGGCGAGTGGCTGGATTTTCCCAAAGACCCTTCTGTCATCGAAGAGAAGTATGTCTATGAGGGATCCATGTGGCACTGGCGCTGGGCCGTGGTACACGATGTCCCCGGTCTGATCGAACTGTATGGAGGAAGCGAACGGTTCATCAGGGAGCTGGATTACTTCTTTGCGCACGACCTCCACAACCATGGCAACCAACCCGGCATCCATGCGCCGTGGATGTTTGCCGCGGCGGGGACGCCCTGGCTCAGCCAGCGCTGGGTGCGGCGCATACTGACCGAACCGATGCGCCATTGTTACGGCACCCACAACGCCCTGCCCGGACCCTACGAAGGCCCGGCCTTTCGCAACAGGCCCGACGGTCTTATCCCCGAAATGGACGATGATGACGGGTGTATGGCGGCATGGTATGTTCTCTCGAGCATCGGCCTCTTCCCCTTGTGCGTGGGCCGGCCGCTCTACCTCCTTGGCGCGCCGTTGTTCGAGGAAATGACCCTGGAAACCGCCGCCGGAACACAATTCCGCATAGTGTGCCGCGAGTGGGGGCCCGACGCGTGGTATGTTCACGCCGCCAAACTCAACGGGAAAACCGTTTCGGCCCCTTGGCTGAGTCATGAACAAGTCGTTTCGGGCGGAATCCTTGAACTGACGCTCGGTGACAAGCCCAGTCATGGTTGGGGCGCCGTTGCAAAGAGTCCCTGGTGAGCATGGCTCCGTTGACTCTCCGTCGCTTGCCAACTTAGACTTCTTTCATGGAAATGATGTCGCTGTGTTTGATGGCTGTGGTTGCTGCGTCCGGGAACCTGCTCGTGAATCCCGGATTCGAGGCTGTCATTGGCAACATACCTGTACGGTGGGACCTTTTTGTCATGGCTCAGGAAGGGAGCTATGGCGAGGCTGACGAGAATGTCCACAATGAAGGCCGCCGCTCCGTCAAATTGCACAACGAAACGGCTTACGAAAAGGAACCGGCCAACAACTGGAGCCAGAGCATCACCACCAATCTGCGCAACAAGGAATTGCGAGTGAAGGGTTGGATCAAGACCGAGGCCGCCACCGAGGCCGCCCTGTGGCTGCAATGTTTTCAGCGCAGTCCCCTTCGCATACTCGCCTTCAACTCGACCGGAAACGCTACACCCGTTTATGGCGATACCGACTGGACCGAGGTCGAGATGCAGGTTCCCGTGCCGAACGAAACCGACTTCGTCATGCTCCGCTGCGTACTGCTCGGCGAAGGAACCGCGTGGTTCGACGGCGTATCCGTCGAGGATGTGCTCCAGACCAAGGCCGGCAGCATCTTTGAGACGGCGAAGCCCGCGGAGAAAGCCCAAATGCCGGCGCCGGCAGCGAGAGCGGAACATCCGGCTTCAGCGAAAGAAAATGCCTCTCTCGAGGAACTGCGGGCTTCCCGTCAAGCGTTGACCGAAGCGAACCGCACGCTTCGGGAACTCAACACCTCTCTCCTCGCGCAGATAAGCGCGCTCCAGGCGGAAGTGCAGCGCTTGCGGGACGAGATTCAGGCCGTGCGGCTTCAAGAGCCGGGAGAAAGCCGGCAGACGCCCCGCGCGTCCGGCCATTCCTGGCCCGACCTTCCCGTGCCTCCCCTCGTTCCTTACACGGGACAGATGAAAGAGGATTATCCATGAATATCGTACTTATCATATCGGTCCTTGTAGGGTTGACGGCGGCCGGATTTGTGTGGTTCGGCTGGGACCTGCTCGAGGCGTTCTCGGGCCGCTCCGTGGCGGTCCCGAAGAAAGAGGACCCTGAAGAGCCGGAAGACTCGAAGTGAATGCCCCGAACGGAGATGTCTGATGCCGCCCAATAGACAGAAGCGGCCTTACCTCGGCGTTCTCTTCAAATGTTGCCATGTCTATATGCGCATCTACCTCAACGCTGCCGGCACCGCATTCGCGGGTTTCTGCCCCAAGTGCGGCGCAAAGCTTGAAATCAAGGCTGCTAAAGGCGGCAGCAAAGCCCGTTTCTGGACCGCGGAGTGAGTGCAGGGAAGAACCATTTCGCGCAATCGCGTTGCGGACACGGCGCCTGCTCGCGGCCTCTGCTGGTTTCTCCGGCGTGTGGAACCGGCTTTTCAAGAATACCAGTCTGGTTGTGGGCAAGGGCCGCGCCAGGGAATATTCTCAGCGATTGGGATTGTCTCTCCTCATTGGTTATCATCGTAGCCTTCGAATAGCTTGATGTGAAAAGGAATCCATGATGAATACGCATGCGGTCTTGTTCGGAATCATGGTAGTGAGCGGTCTGGCGGCTTTTGCTGAAGGGTCTTATGAAGCCCTCGTGCTTCCTGCCGAGCACAGAATCTTGACCGATCCGCAAACGGGCGCGGAATTGACCTTCCTGACAACTGCCGAAAGCACGGACACAAACCTGTATTTCCACGACCGCTCGTGGCTTTCCGACGGGTCGATGATTCTGTTCGTTTCCAACCGCGAGCACGGGGGGGTGATGGGGTACATTGCCGCGACTGGCGAACTGGTGAGTTTCACGACGGCGGATGGCGCACTGGGCGGCGCGACAGCGGCCCTCACGGGACGCCGCTTCTACGCGATGCGCGGCAACCACGTGTTGGAAGTCTCTGTGGAAATCACCGTGCCTGACAACCCGTCAGCAAAGCCTTCGGAAGTTGCGGTCACCGAGCGCATGATCTGCCAGTTGCCCTCGGTCGTGCCCAACACGGCGTTGAACGAGAGCTGCGACGGGAAACGCTTGAGCCTTGGGGTGCGCGGGGCTGACACGGGGGATAAGCCGGCTATCCTTATCATCGAGGTTGAAAGCGGGGCCAGCCGCGAGTTGTACCGTTTTGACGATCCGAATGCGTATCAGGTGCACGTCCAATGGAGCCGGACGGCTCCTCATGTGCTGAGTTACGCGGGCGCGCCACAGCGGCTCATGCTTATCGACATCCGGGAGGGCATTCCGAGGAACCCTTACAAAGCGTGGCCGGACGAACTGGTGACCCACGAGTCGTGGTGGGTGAAGGATCAGATGTTGTTTTGCGGCGGCGTGCATCCGAAACCCACCGAAGACGCCCACGTCAAACTGCTCGACACGCATACGGGCGAGGTCCGCATCATCGGCGAAGGCGCGTGGTGGCCCGAGGGCAGTGACGCGGAAATCGCCAAACACAACTGGTGGCACGCGTCCGGCAGTGAGGACGGCCGCTGGGTCGCCGCCGACAACTGGCACGGCGACATCATGGTATTCGAGGGGAAAACCAGCCGTCCGCGGCTGCTTACGGCCGGCCACCGCACCTACGGCACGGGCGAGCATCCTCATGTTGGGTGGGACCGCGCAGGGAGACAGGTTATCTTTACGTCGCACATGCTGGGCTCCCCAGACGTGTGCGTGGCGACGCTACCCGAGGCATGGCAGCAGGCTCTACCGGAGTGACCGGACACGAAGCGGGCGCGCCGAAGGGCATGCTGCTTTTCCTCACCAGGACATGACCGGGCAAAAGGAGATGAGCCATGAGCATTGGGGTACGACGCGTCTACGACAAACCTGCTGGAAGCGACGGTTACCGGGTGCTGATTGACCGCGTTTGGCCGCGCGGCGTCTCGAAAAAGGACGCGAAGCTGGACGCATGGAACAAGGACGTCGCTCCCAGCACCGAACTTCGCAAATGGTTCGGCCATGATCCCGCCAAATGGGAGGAGTTCAAGAAGCGCTATAAACTGGAGCTGTCCAGCAACCGGCAGGCGTTTGCTTTGCTTCTCGAAAAAGCGCGCACGGAACGTGTAACCCTGGTGTTTGGCTCAAAAGATGAGATACACAGCAACGCCGCCGTCTTACGCGAATACCTCGAGCAGGAATTGGCGAAATAGGCGGCGCTTGGATTGGAGCATGGTATGCGCCGGGAAGCACTGCTACTCGCGGGGGCGTTTTTGACTGTCGCAGCAGGCACGGACAAGACTTTCCTCACCAACGGTGTGACGGCCCATCGCGGAAACGCGGCCGAGTATCCGGAAAACACGCTGCCGGCATTCGAGAGCGCGCTGAAACTCGGCGCGGATTGGATTGAACTGGACGTCTACCGCACCAAAGACGGCAAGCTGGCTGTCATCCATGATGCGGATACGGCGCGGGTTGGCGACCGGACGGTCACGGTTGCGGAAGTGACGTATGACGAACTGGCAACGGTCGATGTCGCGCACGCGTTTCGCACAGAGCATGAGTTATCGGCTGAGGCGTGTCCTCCGCAGCGCGCGCCTTTGCTGGAGGAAGTGTTGAAGCTCATCACGGCGCAGCATCGCACGCGCGTGAGCATCCAGCCCAAACACCCCATCGTTGACGAGGCGGTCGAGCTAGTGAAGCGCATGAAGGCCAAGGCCTGGGTAGGCTTCAACGACGGAGACCTGAACAAGATGAAGCGCGTGAAGGAGCTGGAGTCCTCCCTGCACGTGTTCTGGGACTGGTCACGGGGTTTTGAATTGGCGCGCGACCTTGACATCGCCCGGCAATGTGGTTTCGAGAGTATCGTGGTCCATCACGAAGCGCTTACAGAAGACGTTGTCAAGGCAATCAAGGACGCAGCTCTCGAACCAGGCGCGTGGACTGTGAATGACGCGGAACGCATGCGCCAGTTGCAGGCAATGGGCGTGTTCCGTTTCTATACGGACTGTCCCCGCTGCGCTTTGGAGGTGACAGGCATCGGGTTGCCCGGGAAATGAGGCGATATCCTGCGGCGTCGAACGTGGGAGAGGGCCGTGGAATCCCAACTCTTTTCAGTCGATGATAACGTTACCCTCGCTGGTTTGAAGCTTGACGGTATATTGACCCTGGTTCAATCGGCCCGCGAATTTCCGGACGTTGCCCTCGATGCTGCCCTGAAGCGGAAACGCCCCGCAATGCACTTCCCCTCCGGCGGTTTCCACGTAGAACGAGGCATCGGAGCCTTGGGCCACGACAATGCTGATATCGCCCCGTTCAGTGGAGACGTCGTAATTGCCCTGGATCCCGTCTCCGAGGGCGATAATGCGCACATCGCCGCCGTGCTGGCGGATGGTCACAGGGCCCAGGGGCGCATCGGCGACCGTCTTGCCCTCCGTACAGGTAATCTGCTGCGGCCCGGCGATTGAGCGTGTCGTCACCGTGCCTTTCGTCGCGGTTATGGTTACGGCCCCGCCGCAATCCAAAGCCTGGATGTCGCCGCCCTGGTTGGCGATCTCTGCCGGTCCCGTGCATTTCTCGGCCACGGCGCGCCCTTGCGTCTGAACGATATTCATCGGACCGCTAAACTCGCGCACAATTGTGTCGCCGTTCTGAGCGCGCAAGGTCAGGGGGGCCGTGCGCGGGGCGCGGACCAGCAGGTCAACCCGGTAGTATGAGCACCCCAAGGCAGTCATATCGTCCCGGGCCGTTGTGCGCACGTGTATGCGGTTATCGAGTCTCTCGACGCCGACGCCCAGGGCTTCGAGTGCCGCCGGAGCGTTTTCGGTGGACTGGAGCAGCACGTGTTTCCGGGCCATGACCTGCACTTCCTGGTCGTCCGTACCCTCGACGCGCACAGTGCCCACGATGGCGTCTACGGCAATTTCCATGCCCGGTTCGTACGCCGAGGCCTTCTCGACCACGCTTTCGAAGAGCTTCGCGTCTTCCGGCGTTGGATTGTCGAATTCCGTGCGCCCCTCCTGCACGATGAGGATCTCGTCGAACGAGGTCCTCAGCGCTACGCGCCGCTTCGATTCGACGTTCTGGTTACGGCCGTACGCCAAATCGCCCACGACGTTCTGCTCGAGCGGAATATGCGAGCGTAACGTTCCGAAAAGCACTTCGCACTGAAGATCGGGGGCGTCAAACTCCGAGACGTACATATGAATCGGGCCGTTTGCGTTCGTAATGTCCACGTTGGCTTCCGGACCCAGTTTGCGGAGAATCACGGAACCCATGAAATTGGTTGCCCGGAGGTTTCCGGAGACATTGCTGAACTCGGCTTGGCAGCCCAGAAGCTCGAACGTTCCGCCTTTGGCGAGACCATAGGCCTGGAGCGCCTCGCCACGGGCACGCACGTTGACCTCGCCCCCGATATTGTGTAACTCCACGACGCCGTATGCCGAATCAACGGCTACATTACCGCCCACGCCCTGAAGCAAGGTGTCTCCAAAATGATTGCGGCACACCATGTTCGCGTCGCGCGGGACGGTCAACACGTAATTGACCTCGACGCGGGTGCGTCCCATTTCGCGGGTATCCGGCAAGACTGTGCGAATGCTCAGGCCGCTCTCGCGGGGCGTCACGCTGATGTCGATGGACCGGCCAATCTGATGGGCCAGTTCCGCTGTTTCGGCGCCTACCGAAATATCGGCGTTGACCTGAACCACCTGCTCGGCCCAGGAGTTCACGCGAATCTCCCCGAATTCATTGTCGATGATGATGGTTGCGCGCGAACGGACCGGGAACAGTTCCTCGAACGGATAGGATGCCGCTCCCGGCATGGGGCCCGTATTGAAATCACGCCACGGCCCGAAAGGCGGCTTCACAATCTCTTCGCTGCGCTTCCCCATCTGTTGGAGGGAACCCGCGATGGACTCGAAAATGTCGCCCACGCGTCCGACAAGATCGTCCTCGGCGGCACAGGCTTGTCCGCATACAAAAAAAAGGGTCAAGAGCGCGATCTTGACCTGTGTCCAGCGGGGTTTGTACATTGCTCGCGGCCGTTTACCGGCCTTGTTCCACGTAGAGCGTCCTCAATGCCTGTGCCTCACGTTCCAGGTTGGCTGTGGCGAGACGGCTTGCGCGGGCGCAGCCCGGATTGCGTTTCAACGCCGCCAGCGCCGCCGTCCGATCAGCATGCAACGCCAGGACCATGTGCCGGTGCTGGCGTTCCCACAGGCTTGCCGGGGCGTCGGATTGCGCGTTAACCGCCGAGGCGAGACTCTGTATCTCGGACGCCTTGCGTTGCAGTTCTTCCGGAGAGGGTATGGGAGGGGGCCCCGCGATAAGGCTGGTTCCCGGCGTTGCCGCTGTGAACTGGTCTGTCGCAGGCTCACCAAGAGCGGCGGAAAACACCCATGCCGCCACAATGATAACGCTCGCGGCGCAAGTCAGGCCCTTCGCCAGGACGAAAGCCGTGTGCAGGAAGCGGCCTTTCTTCTTGCCAGCGGTACGCAGCTGGCGCGCCTGCGCGAGAATCTGTTCCGAGGAACCGGGCGCGCATTCGAGCGCTGGGGCCGAGGCCAGGAAGGCGAATGATTCCCGCAGCGCCTCCACCTCTGCCTTGCAGGCCCGGCACGATGCAACGTGCCCGCCGATACGGGCCGAGAGCGGCTTGCCGTCCACGAGGGCTTCGGCATAATGCATCAATTCATGTCTTGCAGGATGCCCAAACATAACCGTTTATTCAGCTAGACCAGGCTGCTCCTTCGTCCTAAAGGTATTCCCTAAACTTTGCCAACAGCGGTCTCAGCGCACGCTCCGCGCGCACCACGCGGGATTTTGCCGTTCCAACGGGCACGCCCGTTACCTCCGAAATCTCGTCGTACGAGAGGTCCTGGAAGCGGTGAAGCACGAATACCTCGCGCTGGTGTTCCGGCAAACGCCGCAACGCCTCGTTTACCGCTTCCGACACTTCGCCTCGCTGGAACGAGGTCAGCACATCGGCCTTTTCATCCTCGAAATGCTCCAGCGCATTAAATTCCTCGTCCTTGCTCCAATTGAACAACGAGGACATGCTGAAGAACTTCGGCCGCCGCTTCCGGCGCAACCATTCTTTCGACACGATGTTTGACGCGATCGTGTACAGGTAGGTGGTGAATTTTGCCGTGGGCTGATAGCGCTCGGCGTTCTTCACCAACGCCAGAAACACTTCCTGCGTCAACTCTTCCGCGATTTGCCGGTTTTGCACCATCCGGAAGATGTAATTCATCACCCCCCGCTGATGCCTCTTGAGCAATTCCGCGAACGCATCCTCAGACCCTTCGCCGTACGCCAGCATCACGTCTTCGTCGGAGCGCTCCGCTAAGGGAAAGCCTTCCCGTCCGATGACCCTAAGCCCAACCTGCGGAGGGGCTTGCCAAGTCTTCTGGAGGGCCTCGGCCATCGCGTCGTTACTTCCTTCGTTGTGACCGTTGTCTGACATCGCAATATATGCCTATATCCTTAAAAAGGTTCCACTTATCTTCCCAAAACACACGCCTATTATACACACATCATGCGGCTGTCACAAACGTGTGCGGCCCAACCCGGCCATGGTTCGCGTTAAATCTTTTTGTATCAGCCATTTACGTCCATGATGGTCTTGGCGTTCTGGACGTGAGCGCACGCGTCGTCGTAGGAAATGATACCCTCCATGTATAATCCCTTGACAGCGCGGTCCATCGTGCTCATGCCCTCCTTGTAGTTGGTTTCCATGATGCTGTAAACCTGATGCGTCTTTCCCTCGCGGATGAGGTTGGCTACGGCGGTGTTGTTCAGCAGCACTTCCGCCGCCAGCACCCGGCCTTCGGAGTCGGCGCGCGCGATGAGGCGCTGAGATACCACCGCCAGGAGGGTCATGGAGAGCATGAACCGGATCTGTTGCTGCTGGGCCGCCGGGAACACGTCGATAACACGGTCCACCGTCTGGATGGCGTCGTTCGTATGCAAGGTGGCCATCACCAGGTGTCCCGTTTCCGCTGCGCGCAAGGCCGCCTGAATAGTCTCCAGGTCGCGCATTTCGCCGATCAGGATGACGTCGGGGTCTTGCCGCAGCACATATTTCAGGGCCTCGATGAACCCGTTGGTATCGCTGCCGACCTCACGCTGGTCCACGATGCTCTTTTTATGCTGGTGCACAAACTCGATGGGGTCCTCGATGGTGATAATGTGGCACTCGCGGGTCTTGTTGATGAGGTCGATAATGGAGGCCTGGGTCGTGGTTTTCCCGTGTCCGGTGGGGCCCGTAACCAGTATCAGACCCTGTTTTCGCTGCGCCAGCGCTTCGACCACCTCGGGAAGCCCCAGCTTGTCCAGGGAGGGGATTTTCTCGGGAATCGGTCGAAACGCCGCAGTGACGGCCTGTTTCTGGTAGTAGATGTTCACGCGAAACCGGTGTTTCCGGCCGACGGCAAACGAAAAGTCGAGTTCTTTTTCTTCTTCGAATTTCTTCCTCTGCTCCGGGCTCAGGGCGGTGTAGATGAGCTTCTTGCTGTCTTCCGCCGTCAAGGCCTCATTCCGTGTCCGGTACAGGCGGCCGTTCACCCGCAACATCGGGGGCGCTCCCGCGCTGATGAGCAAATCTGACGCGTTCTGCTTGGCAACGAGCTCGAACAAAGACTCCAGTTGCATAATCTCACCTTTCCTGCACGCGCGGCTCTGGCCGCGTCGTTGCGACGCGCATCCTCTCGAGAATCCCGCGAAAAACGTATTCTCCCCATCAAACGGAATTCCGGGTCCCCTGCGCTGTTTCTGATCAGCACTTCCATCATAGCGTCACGGTTGCCCCGATGCAATCACCCCGCTTCTTACTTCCAGAATGGGACCAATGAGACGCGTAGGTTCCCCAAAACCCTGAAATACCCGCCCGGCCCAGAGGACTCCTTCCGCTATGCCTTTCGTTGAGACGTGACCGTCTCCAGCTCTCTTGCGAGGCTTTCCAAGGCCTTCTCGGGGATGTCTTGCAGGTAGCGCACCTCGACGTAGGCGTGGTACCACCCGGCAGGCCGTGGCATTTCGGCTTCTTCGAGGCGTTCAGCGAACCGGTTCAGGGTTTCGTGTGGAGGCCGGGTATGGCCCATAGCGGCGACGTGGCCGTCCATACGGGCGAGCATCTTCTGGCAAGTCTTGACCTGGGGCGGGATGAGCGGGCCGGCGGCCGGCGCGCGCCGTTTCCAGCGCCGCCGCACCAGCCCGGCGGCCACGGCGGCGAGGGCGAGCCAAGTCCAGGGGCTCGTCAACAGGGCTTTGAGCAGCTCCCCCAACAGTACGCCCGCCGCTGCGAGCATGGCCTTGAAATCGCCCTGGGCCCAGGCCTCGAGGAACGCTTGCAGGCGGTATTTGAGATAGTCCCAGAGCTGGCGCAGGCGTCCGCCCTCGGGCGAGGGACGTCCCCCCGGCGGCGTGGCCTCGACCAGCACCCATCCGCGGCCGGGGTCGTACGCCTCGACCCAAGCGTGGGCGTCTCTGTCGCGCGCGATCCAATACCCGCCGTAGGTATTCTTCGCCCCCACCATATAACCCGTGACATAGCGCGCGGGTATTCCCGCCAGACGCAGCAACACGGCCGCCCCGCTCGCGAAGTATTCGCAGTGGGCCGGGGGCCGGTTGAGCAGAAAGTAGGTGATGGGGTCTTCGTCTTCCGGGATCTCGATGCCGAGCTGATAGGTGAAGTTGGACGTGAAGAACTGCGTGACGGCCTCGATCTTCTCGCGGGCGGTACGACATTCGCGCGTGAGACGGCTCGCCAGCTCCCTCACGCGCGGGTCAGTGGTCTCCGGCAGGGCGGTCAATTGTTCCCGCCGCGCATCCGAGAGTTCGCTGAACTCCGGGTTCTCGGGGACGGCCACCCGGTACGAAGCGCGTTCCGGGATGGAACTGCTGACAGGCGTCCCCTCGCTGTCCACTGAAAGGCTTCCTCGGTGAGCATACATATATACGGCCCCGAGGGGGCTGAACGCCGCATACTGGGCTCTTCCTGAAGGGAAAATGCCAAGCGTGCGCCACGGGCCGGTTTCGGATGGCGTGTCGCGCAGGCGGAACGACTCTTCGCCGGGTTCGGGTTTGGGGGCATGGGCGGAAGGCACAACGGCCCTGGCCTGAAAGGTCTGGCCGCGCATATCCCAATTAGCGCCCTGGAGCGTGTCGAATGCCATGCCTCGCAGGTAGCCGGGAGGCGTGTCAGAGAAGATGCGCAGGGCTACGGCGGCGCCGCCCTCTGCCTGCATCGCCGCGACACTTCCCAGGCGGCCGTTCCGCGAGAAACCGACCGTGTCGCCCTGGTTCATACGGTAAGTGAGCCGTCCAAGGAACCCATCGATGTCGTTACGGTACCGGTACAGCAGTTGGCTTGATACGGCGCCCGCCGCGAGGGCTGCCGCCAGCAATACCGGCGTGGCCATAGAGGTCGCGCGTGACCGGCGGTCCGGGCCATTGGGGAAGCGCGTCTGAAAGGTCATGAAATACAACGCGGTGAGGCTGGCCAGAACGAGGGACAGCCAGAGGTAGGTGGGCTTGCCTGCGCCTGTTCCTACAGAAGGGATGTTGCCCGCAAGAACCATGGCGTTGGCCGACAACAGGGGTACGTATAACGGCAAGCCCTTCTCGCGGCGCAGGAAAAGCAGGGCCGTCAGAAATGTCAGCAGCCCCTGGGCCATGGCGTGTGCGAACGAGTATTCCATGAGCGGCGACAGCGAGAAGAAGGGCAGGGTGGAGTTGCCGATCGTGGTCAGCGGAAGCAACCGGTATTTCAGCGCGAACGCGATAATGATCGCCACGAGCAGAAGAACCTGCCGGTCGCGCCGCATACGGATCTGCCATGCGCCGGGCACGCCCGCGAGCGCCACCGCTATGAGCGCGCCCGAGAAGTAGTAGCGCATGGACAACAGCGCCGTCATGGCTGCCGGCACCGCGATGAGCCCGAACGTGATGAGCCGCCGCCACATCATAGCTGTTCGATGCCTCCAGCGAAGACCTCGGACGGAGAAAGGCTCAGAATGGGGCCAAGCCAATCCTCGGCAGGGCCGTAATCCATGGCGGGCGGCTTGTCGCGCACAAGGATAACCTTGGTGCTGCAGCCGGCCTCGACCGCCGCCCGCATGAGGGCCTCGCGCGACGCGTCCCAATCCAGCAGCACGCAGACGACGGTCGAGATGCTGCCCAGCTCGTCTGTCAGCGCCGGAGCGACTTTGTCGAAGGGGTTGGTGCGGCACTCATCGACACAGGCCAGAATCTCGAGCACGTTTTCCAGGTGAGCGGTGTGGCGGCCTGCGCGGAACACGTACAACTCGGGTCCCGCCGCGAAGATGTCGATGATGTACTCGCCGCGCGACAGGGCGTCCGCCACGGACGCTGCCAGACTTACCGCTGCCTCGAGATCCCGGAATCCTCCGCGCGGGCGCAGCCAGCGGTTTCGAGGTATGTACGTATCCAGTACGAGGACGACGCGGCAGTAGTACTCTTCCTGGTATTCGCGCACGACGGGTTGCGCAATGCGCGCCCACGCCCGGAAATCGATGTGACGGATGGGGTCGCCCTCGCGGTATTCGCGGTTTCCGATATACTCGGGCGATTCGCCCACGTCGGAGGTCAGCGCGATGCCGCCCGGCTGGTAACGGGTGCCGATGGGCACGTCAACGCCCGCAATGGGATGGAAATCGGGCAGCACAAGCAGGCTGCTCTTGCTGTTGTGGGCCTTTCCGGTGCGGCAGATGTTGAACGGAAACGTCGAGAACACCCGCAGCTTCGGCAAAGGATAGAGCCCCCGGCGCAAGGGTTCCAGGGTGATGGGGAGGGTGGCTGCCTCATGACGCCCCAAGCTCGGTAGTTCCCGCTCGATTTGTTGCTGTTTCAAAGCGCGGTGCAGGCCGAAATAGCCCGCGCCGAGCCGGAGGGCGGGCAACAGTCCCTTGTTGCGCACGACGAAGGCGCCGGTGACCGGGTGCTTGGCCGTGGCTTTGTCGGGGAAGTGTCCGGTTACCTCGACGCGGGGACGGGCGAAGAGGTTCACCAGAAACGCGATGAAACCCACGCAAAACAGGGTCAGAAACGTCTGAAACGCGGGGATCTCGAGTGACGGCGCGGCCAGGGTGCCCGTGATGATCCCCGTGGCGACAAGAATCCGTCCGGCCGGCGTCAGTTTGTACAGCCAGAGAAACCGGGTGAAGCGTTCCAGACTATCGGTCCGCCGCCGTTTCATGTCGGTACCCGGACTTCTTCCAACAATTCCCGAATAATTTCCTTTTTCGTTGTACCGGCGTATTTCGCCTTGGACGTGAGCACCATGCGATGGGCCAGAACCGCTGGCGCGAGACGCTGGACGTCGTCCGGGATGACGTAGCCGCGGTTATCGATGAATGCGGCTGCCTGGGCCGCGCGGAACAACATGAGCGAGCCCCGCGGGCTCACCCCGAGCTTGAGCAGTTCGCTCTCGCGCGTACGCCGGACGATCTCGACCACATAACGCGAAACGCTATGCTCGACCGAGACTTTACGCACGGCGCGCTGCATGGCTATGACGTCTTCGCGTGTAAGCACGGACGAGATGCGTTCGAGGGGGTGCGATTCCGCCTGGGCGTACAGGATGCTGACTTCGGCGTCCGCCTCGGGATAGCCCAGGTCCAGTTGCACCAGGAAGCGGTCGAGCTGGGCCTCGGGCAGGGGGTAGGTGCCGTGGTACTCGACCGGGTTCTGGGTGGCGATCACGAGGAACGGGGCGGGCAGGGGATAGCTCGTGCCTTCAATGGTCGCCTGCATCTCGTTCATTGCCTCGAGCAGAGCCGACTGGGTGCGCGGCGAGGCGCGGTTGATTTCGTCGCCCAGCAGGACATTGCTGAAGATCGGTCCTTGGCGGAAGGTGAACGTCCCGTTCGCGGGGTTATATATCGACGAACCCAGGATGTCGCTGGGCAACAGGTCGGGCGTGAACTGTACACGGTGGAACGTCGCATCGATGGATTTCGCCAGGGCCTTCGCCAGCGTGGTCTTGCCGACGCCCGGCACGTCCTCCATGAGCACCGAGCCGCCCGCAAGGAGGGCCGTCACCAGCAGTTCGATGGCCTCGGGTTTGCCCTGGATCACCTGTCCGAGGTTGTCCTTGAGCGATTGCACCTTCTCAATAAGCTGGCCGGAAGCGGTTTGAGTCATGTGTAATCTCCTGTGCAGTCCCCCTGGAGGCCTCGTGCGTCCCCCGCGGCTAAGGCTGTCGGAAAGCATGCTAAAGATTTCAGGCGCTGTCATCAAGCTTCGGACTCCATGATGTCTCGGGCTTTCAGCCCTGCAGGAGCAGCCCAGCCTGCGTCCCTGGCCCTTCAGGCCGGGTAGGTATGTCTCGCGCCGTTGGCGCACCGGGCATGTTGGGCATGGAGCGGGATTGCAGGCGTGCTTCTCGTGGTCTTCGGGCTGGGTTGGCATACCTCGCGCCGTTGGCTATCCAATCCGGTCTCTTCGTGCGAAGCATTGGCCTTGCTGTAAAGAACAAGATACAAGTCCTGGAGGACCGATGCCCCCATAGGAACCGCGCCTGTCTTTGCGGTATTCTTAGGGCATGGAAACACCGCCGTTCGAGTTCGCAGAAGCCGAGTATCCGCTGGCGCCGTTGACCCGTTACCGCGTAGGAGGGGCGGCGCGGTGGGCGTTGTTGCCGCGGACTCTCGAGGAGGCTCAGGACGCCTACCTTTGGCTTGCCGGGCAACCCTTGCGCACGCTGATCCTTGGCGGTGGTTCGAACGTTCTCATCAGCGACAAGGGTTTCGATGGCGCGGCGCTCATCACCGTCGGCCTCGACGGTATCGAGGCCTTGGGCGGCGACCGGTACCGCGTGGAATGCGGCGTGGAACTGAACGATCTGGTGCAGGACGTGATGCTGCCCCACAACTACGAAGGCGTGGGAGGCCTCACCGGTATCCCCGGGTCCGTCGGCGGCGCGATGTACATGAATGCGGGCACCATCAACGGCACCACGTGCCAGTGGCTCGAAAGCGCCGAGGTGATTGGCCCCGAGGGAAGCCGTACGGTTCTTATGGAACCGTCGCTTTACGGCTACCGGGGCCAGACGTTTTGTCCGCCCGGACACGTCATCCTGCAGGGTGTCTTTCAATTCCGTGTGTCGACGAAGGATCAGCAGGCGGTGTACGAGCATTACATGGTCCGCCGCCGCGAAAGCCAGCCCCAGGGGTATTGCTGCGGAAGCGTTTTCAAGAACCCCGAGGGCGATCATGCCGGGCGGCTCATTGAAGCGTGCGGCCTGAAGGGAAGGCGTCTCGGCGGGGCTGTCGTAAGCCCGATGCACGCGAATTTCATCATGAACGAAGACGGCGCGACCTTCGACGACATCATGGGGCTCATGCTCCTCTGCCAGAAGGCCGTGAAAGAAAGGTTCGGGGTGTCGCTTGAGCGCGAGGTCGTCGTGATCGAATAAGCCCGGAGATCAGCCTTCGCAGGCCTTTGGCAACTGACCCTCGGCGCGGAGGGATTCGACCAGGCACTCGAAAATGGCTTCAACGTCGCCCTCGCCGGCGTGCGAATACCAGACGTTGTCGGGGAACACCATGATATTGGGTCCGGCTTCGCATCGGTTCATGCAGCCGGACTTACTGACCCGAATTCGCCCGCGAAGTCCGCGTTCCTTGACCATTTCCTTGAGTCTTGCGTGCAGCGCCGCGCCGCCGCTGTTGGCGCAACATGCCCGTTCGCCGGGTCCGCGCTCGTTCACGCACACGAAGATGATTTTGTTGTAGGGCAGGGACTGTTTCTCCATAAGCGGCATCCTTAATCTGACTTTGTTCGCAGTGCTCGCGGCATCTTGATAGTAGAACGGATGGTGTTGGGGCTGTTTTCACGGCAGCAGGATTCCTTTCCCGACGCCTCCGCGCGGCGTCGAATTGGGATAGTCTTCGTTGACGGTCTGTCGAATCACTGTGATCAGCGTTCCAGGATCAATCGCGGCTGGGCTTTGTTCGGCCGGGGAAGGCGCGGTGACGTTCTCGATAGTAAGACCGCGCACGGTGCAGTCCTTGTCGGGCGAGAAGATCTCGACCCACTTCGCCGGGTCGTTTGCTCCAAATGTGAACGTCTGCGACATGGGGCCGACCTGGACGAGTTTGAAATCCGGAGGCGGCGCGAACCCGAGGGCCACATTCTGAATGCAGATGCCGTCACCGTTCATCGCGATTTGGAACAGGGGGGGAGAGGAGGGGCGGTCAAGGGCGATGTTTCGAAAATGCAGGTTTCGCAATTGGCCGATCGGGTCGGCGAAATCGTTTTCGCGTCCGAGTTCGAGATTGGGCTGATCGTACATCTTGAACGTGCGAATGCCCTGGATGTTCCGTATGACGACGTTTTCGATGTCGCAGGCGAGGGTTGCACCGCCGGGATAGTGCTTTGTCCCCGCAAGCAGGCGGATCTCCGAGCATTGGCCGGCTTGCGGCGCATCGCCCGAGTCTCCCGATACCCCGTCCACCAGAATGTGGTGGATCGGGCCGAATGACATGCTTGTGTTCATCCAGTCCCAGGCATTCAGAGCAATCATGTCGTCGCCCATCGTACCTCGCGCGTTGCGAATGTTGTGGATGACGCCGTGCCGCGCAGGGCCATTGATATGGACTCCGTCCCGGCGCTGCTCTTCAAACCGCACATTGGCGACGCACCACTCCTCGCAATTGCTCAACTGGATGGCGTGGGGTCTGCACTGTCGGACTGTTAAGTCTCGAACCAGCGCCCGCCGCACGTTGCTCAGGACTATGACGCCGTGCGAATTGAAGTCCGGCACGGCCGGAGCGCGGGCGGTCACGTTGCCGTTGGATTGAGCCGGGGATGTCGCCAGGGTGGTCCAGATACCTCCGGCGACCAGGATGTCCGAGTCGGAGCCGGAGCCTGTGGAAACGGGACCGTTCTGACCCGAAACAAGGTGCTCGTTGTGGACCATGCAGCAGTTCGAACCGGGTTTCAATCGAATTTCAGCCGTCCGCTCGAGGATGAGCTTGTATCCCGAACGCATGATGATGGGGCTATCGAGATAATAGGGTTGTGGGCGGCCGGGGACAAATGCGCAGCCGCTCTGGTCGAGGGCGGCCTGGATTGCCTTTGTCCAGATTTCGGCTGTCACAACGACCGTCTGTTCTTGGCCGTCGGGACCCGGCCAGCGTTCTTCGAAAATGTCCGTGACGATCAGGTCGCGGAATTTGTGCGCCGTGTGGGTCTCCACGTCTTCGATGAGGCCATTCCTGAGGGCGATATTGCCGTCCGGATTAAGCGATACTCCAAGTTCTTCCAAGGGCTCGACAATGGCTTTGACAAGAGACTCTTCCGTCTGCGCAGAGGATTCCCCCGCTGCCGCGTACGCCACGACAGGCACAAGGACAGCCATGCACATCCGCGCTGTTCGATGCATTTTCGATGGATTCATAAGGGCCTCTCCAAAACACTTTCAGACCCGCACTTGCGGCGCATTCTAGTTGATCGACTCAAGATATTGGTAACTCAGGCGTTTGGAGACTCTCGGGCACGCTTCCGGCCGGCGCCTTGCTTTCGTCTTCTGCGATCTTGCCCTGTAGGCGGAAAATAGCTACACTCAAATTCCTTCGTTGGGGATTGAAGGAAGGCTGCGTAAGAGAGGCTCGAGAAATGACACGAAACTGGTCGCGCAGGGAGTTTGTAGGGATGGGTGTGGCTGCGTCGGCGGGGATAGTGTTGTCGGCGGCAGGTCAAGAAGGTGCGGGACAGCCGAAACCGGTCCGCGTGGGCGTTGTGGGCGTGGGTAACCGGGGCACAGGTCTGACCCGGACCATGCTTGGGATACCGGGGGTGCAGATTCCGGCGGTGTGCGACATCAATCCGGAGCACCTCGCCCGTGCCCAGGCGCTTATAGAGGAGGCCGGGCAACCCAAACCCGAGGGATACGGCGGAGACGATCTGGCGTATGAGCAGTTGATGGCGCGGGACGACCTGGATGCGGTCATCATCGCGACATATTGGCAGTGGCACACGCCCATGGCGGTGAGCGCGATGCGCCACGGAAAGTATGCGGGGGTCGAGGTGCCCGCAGCGCTCGATGTGGCCCAGTGCTGGGACTTGGTCAATACCTCCGAGCAGACCGGCGTGCCGTGCATGATGCTGGAAAACTGGAGTTTCCGCCAGGATAACCTCGCCGTCCTCAATATGATCCGACAGGGATTGCTCGGCGAGATGGTTCATTGCCATTGCGCCCACTCTCACGATTGCATCGACCACTGGTTTTTTGACGCGGAAGGCAATGACCGGTGGCCCGCCGAGTTTCTGATCAAGTACAACCGCGACCAGTATCCCACACACAGCCTCGGACCGGTGCTGAGCTGGATGGACATCAACTGCGGTGATGCTTTCGCGACTCTCGCGTCGACGGCAACCTCGCAGCGGGGCATCAACGCTTATTTCGCGCGGAAGTTCGGGCCGGACCACCCCAATGCCAAGAAAGAGTTTGCCCAGGGCGACATCGTCACGACCACCATCAAAACCCACGGGGGCAAGACGGTCATCGTGAACTACGATATGCAGTTGCCGCGCCCATACGACAACCGGTGGCTCATCCAAGGGACGCTGGGGCTGTACAACGAACAGCGCAACGCCGTGTATCTCACGGGACAGAGCCCCCGATATCACGAATGGGAACCGTTCCCGCCGTACCAGGAAAAGTACAACCATGCCTGGTGGAGCGAGGGCGGCGGCCAAGGCGGTCACGGCGGCACGGATTACCTCGAACTGTCGCTGTTTCTCGATGCGGTTCGCAACAAGAAACAAACGCCGCTCGATGTCTACGATTCCGCCACGATGAGCAGCGTCGTGGGGCTGTCGGGGGAATCCATCGCACAGGGCAGCGCGCCGGTCGGCGTGCCGGATTTCACGCGCGAAAGATGGAAGACCCGCAAGCCGGTGTTCGGGGTGACCGCCTGATACACCTGTCCCAAAGCAACAATGTTCCAAGAACGCGCACAAGAACAGCCTTATGAGCGAGAATAGTGCCACTGCGGAAACGAACGCAACGGGCCGAGGCCAGTCCGGCTCGTTGGGCGGGATACTTGCGCCCTGTCTCCTGACAAGCCTGGGCGTGGTCCTGTTCATGCGGTCCAATCTTGTTGTAGCCCATGCAGGCATTCTGGGGGCTGTGACCGTTCTTCTCCTGTCGAAATCGATCATGTTGCTGACGGCTCTGTCCACGAGCGCCGTGAACACCAACGGGCAGGTGCGGGGTGGCGGAGCGTATTACCTGATCAGCCGGGTGCTGGGCCCCGAGTTCGGCAGCGTCATTGGAGTGATGTTGTTTCTTGCCCACGGCCTGTCGGTAGCGTTCTATGTGCTCGGGTTCACCGAGGCGCTTGTCCGGACGTTCCCCGTGTTGGAGGAATATGGCCAGGCAGTGGCGCTGGCTACGGGGGCCTGCCTGTTTGCGGCGACATATGTCGGCGCGGGATGGGTGGTCACCAAGGCTCAGTACGGCATCCTGGCGGTGTTGGCGGTATCCATCTTCGTGTTTCTGGCGGGTTCGGCGCTTCGGTTCTCGCCGGACACTTTCGTGGCCAATCTCAAGCCCGGGTTTACGGCTATCTCGCACGACGATCCTGCCGAGGGGACTGTTTCGTTCTGGGCAGTGTTTGCCATTTTCTTTCCCGCGGTTACGGGCATCATGACAGGCGTCGGTGCATCGGGGGACCTCCGGGAGCCCGCAAGAAGTTTTCCCCGGGGCGCGTTTGCGGCCATTGGGGTGAGTTTGGCGGTCTATTTCATGCAGATTCTTATCTCGGGGGGCGCGTTTGCGCGCGAGCGCCTGATGGCCGAACCCTATCTCACGCTGAAAGAAGACGCCCTGTTTCAACTCGGGTTCCTTGTGGCGGCGGGGATATTCGCGGCGGCGCTCTCCTGCGGACTATCGAATTTCATGGGGGCGCCGCGCGTACTCCAAGCGGCGGCGCGCGACGGCGTTCTTCCGTCGTTACGGCCGTTCGCGAAGGGTTCGCGGGGCAACGACGAGCCCCGGCGCGGCATCGTCCTGTGCGGTCTGATGACCATCAGCGTCATTTGCTGGGCTACCACGGCAGCAGGAGACGGCGCCCTCGATTTGGTGGCGCGGGTCGTTACGGAGTTTTTTCTTTACAGCTACGGGATGCTGAACATAGCGGCCCTTATTCAGGGCATCAGCGGGAATCCGTCGTTTCGCCCACGATTCCGGTTCTTTCACTGGAGCACGGCGCTTCTGGGCAGTGTCGTGTGTTTCGGGGCGGCGCTGTTCATCAATCCGTGGATAGCCGTCGCGGCAACTCTGTTTCTGGGCGCACTGGTGTGGCATATCGAGCGGCGGGAACTCGATACAACTTTCGGCGACGCGCGGCGCGGGTTCGCATACCGTTCCGCGCGAGCCAACCTGCTGCACCTCGCCGAAATGGAAGAATCCCCCAGGAATTGGCGTCCGACAGCAGTGGTCTTTTCAAGCAGTCCGGAACGCCGCGAAGCCCTCGTGACGCTGGCAATCTGGATGGAAGCCGGACGCGGCGTGGTGTTTCTGGCGAATGTTCTGGTGGGTAACTTCGAGGAATTGGCCGCGCACCGGCGTACCGCCGTCCGGCAATTACGCGAGTTCTGCCGGAAGCGCAGTATCGACGCGTTTCCTATCGTGGTCATTGACGACAATCTCGAAAACGGCATGACGAGCGTGATGCAGGCCCTCAGCACGGGACCGATCCGCGCGAACGTGGCCATCTTCGGATGGTCAGAAGAATCGGCCCGGGTCAAAACCCACCTGCGCGAGTTCTGCCGAGCCAAAAACCTTGGCTTGAGCGTGGTGGTCATTCGTGAGGGAAGAATTCTGTGTCCCAGCGGGCCCAAACGCGTAGATGTCTGGTGGCGCGGTCTCAAAAACGGCGGATTAATGGTCATCCTCGCGCACCTGTTGACGCGTAATTGGGAATGGGCGCAGACCGAGATCCGCCTCCTCCGGCAGATCGGCAACGAGGCCGGGCGCGAGTCGGCCCGCGAGGACCTCTATCAGTTGTTGGAGGATGCGCGGATGGAAGCACAGGTCGAGGTGGTCGTGAGCGAGGAGCCGTTCGCGGATGTCTTGCGGCAGCATTCCTCCGACGCGGACTGCGTCTTTCTGGGGTTCGAAGTGCCTCCCGTGGGCCATGAGCGGGCATGGTTCAGCCAATACCAGAACATGCTGCTTGACAGAACCACAACGATCCTGGTGAGTTCGGTCGGCGACGAGGACGTGATGGCGTAGGAAGAGCGAAGACCGTTTGCCCATTGGTTTCGTTCGCCCGGCGCAGCCTCCGTATTTGTCTTCTTCACTCCCGGCAATGATTGCATCTGGCCATAAGCCGCCCTATAATCAGCGCCGCAGGGAATCGGCAGCTTTTGCAGGAAGGACCCGTCCATGATCGATTTTCCCCAAGCCACCCTCGCTCAATTGCTCTGGGGGCTGGGTCTCTTCGCCGGTTTGATTATTGTGGCGTTCTCTGTCGAACGTCTTCGGCAGCGAAAACGCACCCGTCTGCAGCGCGCTAACGAATGGGAAACCGTCGAAAGCATCATTCGCGACAAGGAACTGACGCCCGAGGAACAAAAGGCCTTGCGCGCGCTGATCCGGAAACAGTCTCCCAAGGAGCCCCTGCGAGCCGTCACCGTCCGCCAGCATTTCGAGCAATGCGTGGAACAAGTCATGGGGGAGCTGCTCGCATCCCGGGATCGCGGGCAGTACTCCCAGATGGGGGCGCTGTTGCACGATGTGCGCGTGGCGCTGGCGCTGGATTACGTTCCGCTGGGACAGCGCATACAGTCTACCCGGGAGTTGTCACCGAGCCAGATAGTATCGTTGGCATTGACTTCGGATACGATGCCCCGGTGGCATATGGGGCGCGTAGAATCCGTGGATGAAGCGTATCTCTACATTTCGCTGGATGACCTCGAGGTGCCCTCGCTGAAGGAACTCCGGGCCGGTGCTGGGGTGCGCGCTCGTCTGTGGCGGGAAGACGATGCCCGTTACGTGTTCACGCTCGAGTGCGCGGGATTGCGCGAGGAACCGCCCGCGTTCGTTTTTCTCCACAGCGCTTCCCTGGACCGTCTGCAAACCCGCCGGGACTACCGGATGCGGCACGAACAGACGACATCGATCGGCGTGATCAGCAAGCCGCTGGATGATCAGGAACTGGAACGGCTGGCGGAGCGGCCGCTGGTGACAAAGCTGCGAGGACGCATCACCAACCTGAGCGCGGGCGGATGCGCGCTCGTGGTGCAACAACCGATTCCCGGGCAGGTCTTACTTCGAATCGCACTGGAACTGGACGACCAGGAGCCGTTCGACATCTTCGCGCGAATCGTGTCGACTCTACCCATTTCTGGGGGCCGGAGTTTCGTGCGGGCTTCTTTCGTCGCGACAGACGACGAAACGCGGGACAAAATCGCACGATACATCATCCGGCGTCAGCAGAACCTGTCAGAGGCCCATGAACCGGAACACTGATCCCTTGGCCATTATCCCGGAAGCCTTTCGCGCCATTGTGCGAAACCCGCGCGCGCTCGGCCTTTATGCCGGCCTGACCATGGGCGTTTCCAGTGTGAAGCTGGCTGCCATGTATGCTTTGACCGGCAGCGCGATACCCGAAGACCCCGAACTGTCCATCCGGCTTCTCGAATTCTGCTCCGACTTGGTGCTTGCCGGGGTCTGGGCGTTCGCGCAGACGGTCGCATTCTCCTGGATGGGACAGGACCTGGACCGGCCGCTGTGGCGGATTAGAGGCATTGGCGACGCCATGAAACGGTTCTTCTCGATCTGGCTGATGCTGAACCTCCTGATCATTATGTTGGGCAACGTCGCCGGCAAACTGCTTGCCGCGGACAACGACGATCCTACGGGACAGTTTATGCTGTTGTTGTTCCTGGTCCTGCAGGTCATCGCAATTCCGGTCGGCGCGGCGATCATGTTTCACGGGGAACTGAAATGGAAAGAACTGGGCCAGAGTCTGGCGCCGCTCGGCCGCCAATTATTTTCAACCCTGCTTCTGGTAGGCTTCAGCGGTTGCGCGCTGGTGGTAATCCTGTTTTTCCTGTTGCCGGCAACCGTCGGCCATTTGTGGGCCAGGCCGCTGATTGATATCCCGGGAGGGCTCGCGGATTGCGTGATTTTCGCAGCCACGTGGGCTATCTGCATAATGGATCGTGAATCGGAAGACGCTACCGACGATTTCGATTTCTAACTTGTACGAGGCGCTTATGCATATACGGTTTCCATACGGCGACGGCGCCGTGGAGGCGAACCTTGAATGGGGGCGCTGTCTCGACGTATTGGATGTGGCGCCGACGCCAGCCCTGCCCGATAGTGCCGCCGCCTTGCGAGAAGGCCTCAAGAGTCCGCACGGACTATCCTCGCCCCTCCTGGAACACGTCAGACCCGGCCAGCGAGTGCTCATCATCGTATCAGACAGTTTCAGGCGAACTTGCGTGGACCAGCTTCTGCCCACCCTCCTTGATGCTTTGGGCGAACGCGGGGTTCGCGACGCCGGCATTCGTTTTCTTGTGGCTACGGGCATTCACCGGCCGCCTGCCGGCGATGAACTGCGCATGCTTCTCGGGGAACAGACGTATCAACGATTCAAGAACCAGGTCGCGTGCCATGATCCCCACGATGCCGCGCGGATGACTTATGCGGGCACCACCTCGCGGGGAACAAGGGTGATGGTCAACACAGCGGCGCTCGAGGCGGACCATGTGCTCGTCACCGGCGCCGTCGTGTTGCATTATTTTGGGGGGTTTGGAGGCGGGCGGAAGTCCATTCTTCCCGGGATCAGCTCCGTTGAGGCCATTTCCGAAAACCATTCACTGAACCTGGATCCCAAAAGCGGGGAGTTGAATCCCGACGTCCGGATTGGGCATCTCGACGGCAATCCGGTGGCCGAAGACATGCTCGAAGCCGGACGAATGATCAAGACGGCCGGTATAGTCAACACCGTTTTAAACCGCGACGGCGCAATCGCCGGCGTGTTCGTGGGCGAACTCGATGCCGCCCACCGCAAGGCGGCGGCGTTTGCATTGCGGATGTTCGGGGTCCGGATAGGGGAGAAGGCAGACTTGGTTATCGCCTCGGCGGGCCCTCCCAAGAACTATGTACAGGCCCACAAGGCCTTGTTCAATGCCTATCAGGCGGTGAAGCCGAACGGCCGCATCGTGTTGGCTGCGCGGTGCGAAGAAGGGCTGGGCGGCGAGCAGTTCGAGAAATGGCTCCGCCTGGGCAGCCGCGAGGCTGTTATCGAGGGTTTGCGCCGCCGCAGCGAAATCAACGGACAGACCGCGCTCTCGACTATCCAGAAAGCCCCGATAACCTGGTTCGTGACCGATCTGGCGCCGCAGAACGTGGCTCTCCTGAGGGCGCGAAAGGCGGAGTCTTTGCAGGATGCGCTCGAACGCGCCCGCGAGGAACTGGCCACGGCGGGCGTGCCGGCTCCCACCTGTTACGTCATGCCGAGCGCCTCGTACACCGTGCCCTTCGCGGACGACTTGCCTGAGATTACTTGAAAGCCGCGCGCGTGGCGCCATCGGCTCTCAAGGCGCGTCGTGGGATACCCAGTCACTTCCTTCGGTTGCGCCGGGCAAATCTCATGCCCAGGAGCGCCGCGAATGCGAGGAAAACGCCGGCGTCGGCGAGAACCTTCACACTTCGGGCATCGGCAAGCTGAACAATCCCTGAATGGTTGACCTGGATCTCGATGAACAGCTGCCCGTCTTCTTCGACCACGGCACGGCTGTCGGGCGTCATCCAGCCGAGCACGTTCTCGCCTCTATACCAGCCTCGGTGCTCCTGCGCCTCGCTGAAGTAGTAGATTTCGAGAGTATTGGGGTCCGCCCCTTCGGGAACCGGAATCCAGAACGGCACCGGCTGGTCGAAGACACCTTCCGGTCCGATCCGGTAGGCCGGCGACAGCACATCCGCAAGCAACACCGGCAAACCCGAACTATCGGTCATTTCCGCGATTGCGGGTTCGGCAGGCGCGGTGCTCTCTTTTTCTTCTCCGATCAGGAACTCGCGGCTGACGGGACCCACTTCGACGCCCGTGGCGGTAAGAGCTCCCCCCGTCAGGATCACGGTCTCACCCGCCGGCCAGAGTGCACCAGGCGCAAACACGACCCAGCCATCGGAATCGTCGCCGGGGGCTGTCGGCCGCCACGTGCCGCCTTCCTCGTACCAGCCGTCCCCCTCGACGCGGGCCCACACGGTGGCCGGGTCGACGGCCTCGGCCGAAGTCAGCCTGATGGCAAGCTCCGAAAACGGGGTGGCATTCGAGAAGGGCAGAGCCTCTTCGTAAATCTTCAGATCCGCGTCCAGAGCCTTTGCGTTGCGGCGATAGCCGCTGTTGGATGCACTCAAATTGCTCTCTCCGCAGGTATTCCTGGCTTTGACGGTGTAGGTATGGTACTTGTAGGTAACGGTCTCTTGTCCGCCGCAGCCGCTCGCCGGCGTCACATTCGGGGCTTGGGCCCCCGTATCGTCGTACAACGCTTCGGACTGCCAGTCGCCAATGGCTGTGCCATCGCGGAAGACCCTGTACTGCTCCGCGCCAGACACCGGGCTCCACGTCACGCGGACCTTGTCGGCAAACGTTCCATCAGTCGCCGCCACGCCGGCAGGTGCGGCCGGGGCCGAGCACGAAAAGGCAAACGTTCTGGAAGCTACGTTGCTGGCAATCATGCCGCTTTTCCAAGCCTTTGCCTTCACCGTCTTCTGCGAGTTCTGTTCGCCAGCCAGCGTGAAGGCGCCACTATACGCGGCCGAGGTTTCTAGCGGCTCCGAACCGTCTATCGTGTACCTGATCGTTGCTCCTTGGGTTGCGCAGCTCAACACGATTTGATATGAACTCTGGCCGGTGGTTGTCGAGGGCGAGATTTCCGGCGTTGCGACCATGCCCGCGCTATCCAGCACTGTGATAAAACCTCCCTCCACGACGACAGGGACCTGGACAGCGTTGGGATCGGCGGCGCTCTCAGAACCATCCCCCGAAACGGACAGCTTTTCCCCGGCCTGCGCGGTGTTTTTTACCATGAACGTCACGGTGAGAAGACAACCGTCGCCTATAACAGAAGTCTTTCCATAGACAACCAGCGCTAAGACACCGGAATTATTGAGAGAATCCAAAGTCTTGTCAGCCTGGCTGGCAGCTTCCCCTAACGCGACACGCACAAAAGTCAGCTTCGACGTATCATAGACCAGCCTCAGCACGACGGCGCAAGGCTGTTCCCCGTTCGTGACGATGTTGACATTGACGTTGACGGAACTCCCCAATGCAGCCGACACGGATTCCACGTCAATCTGAACCTCGCCGGGGCCCTTCTGACCGGCGGCTTGCCCGCTCGCTACCAGCGTGAATGCCGCCGCGAGCGCCAAACAGAATGTGAAAAGCCCGGCGCGCCCATGGACCTCTTTACAGGAAGCCTTCATTGTTTTCTCCGTTGGTCTGCATTTGGGATTACCTCGGCCCTTAGAAGGCCCATGATACCTCTGCGGCCTATGGCCTCCATAGGCCGCGGATATCCCCCCTCGCAACGCAGCCGCAACCAAATTACTGCTTCTGAGAGAGCGGCCTATGCTCACTTCTTTCGGTTGCGGCGGGCGAATTTCATGCCTAACAACGCCGCAAATGCGAGGAAAACGCCGGCGTCAGCCAGCACCTTCACGCTTTGGGCGTCGGCCAATTGAACGATCCCTGCGTGGTTAACCTGGATTTCAATGAAAAGCTGGCCGTTTTCTTCAACAACGGCCCGGCTATCGGGGGCCATCCATCCCAGCACATTCTCGCCTCTATACCAGCCCCGATGCTCTTCCGCCTCGCTGAAGTAGTAGATTTCGAGAGTGTTCGGGTCAGCGCCTTCGGGAACCGGAATCCAGAACGGCGCCGCTTCCTCGAACACGCGGTCCGGTCCAATCCGGTAAGCTGGCGACAGCACATCAGCAAGCAAGACCGGCAAATCCGCGTCCCCGGCCAGTTCCGCGATTGTGGGCTCGGCAGGCGCAAGGCCCTCCTTCTCCTCTCCGAGCTGGAACGCGCGGCTGACCGGACCCACTTCGGCGCCGGTGACCGTGAGAGCCCCCGCAGTAAGGAGCACGGTTCCGCCGGCGGGCCACGGCGCTGCGGGTGCAACTACCACCCAGCCGTCGGAATCGTCGTCGGGTACCGTCGGCCGCCACAATCCGCCTTCTTCGCACCAACCGTCTCCCTCGGCGCGCGCCCAAACGGTGGCGGGATCTATGGGCTCGGCCGAAGTCAGCCTGAGCGCCAGTTCCGAAAGCGGGTCGGCAGCCGAGGCGGGGAAAGCCTCTTCGTGAATCTTCAAATCCGGGTCCAGAGCCTTCGAAGCGCCTCGATGACCGCTATTGGCTGCACTGAAATCGCTTTCTCCGCAGCTGTTCTTAGCCTTCACCCGGTAGTTATGGTACTTGTAGGTGATGGTCTCTTTGCCGCCGCAGCCGCTCGCGGGTGTCACAACGGGCGCTTGGGCCCCGGTATCGTCGTAAGACAAGCCGGACTGCCAGCCGCTGACCGCAGTGCTGTCCCGATAGACCTGATACTGGTCCGCGCCAGATACCGCGTTCCAGGTCACCTGAACCTTGTCGGTGAACGTTCCGTCAGTCGCCGACACGTTGGTCGGCGCGGACGGCGCGGAGCACGTAATCGTATACGTACCGGACTGTACGCCGCTGGCGGTCATGCCGGATTTCCAGGCTTTGGCCTTTAACGTGGTTGTGCTGCCAATGGCTACCGGGCTGGCGTAGGCGGTCGAACTTTCCGTGGGGTCCGAACCATCCGTTGTATAGCGAATCGTTGCTCCGCCGGTTGCACAGGTAATCGTCACATCTTGTGCCGTGTCATACGTTCCCGGCGCAGGCGAGAACTCGGGCGTCGCCACGGTGTCGGCGAGGGTGATGGTATATATGCCGGACTGTACGCCGCTGGCGGTCATGCCGGATTTCCAGGCTTTCGCCTTCAACGTGGTTGTGCTGGCAATGGCTACCGGGGCGCCATAGGTTGCCGAACTTTCCGTGGGCTCCGAACCGTCTGTTGTATAGTGAATCGTTGCTCCGCCGGTTGCACAGGTAATCGTCACACTCTGGGCCGTGTCATACGTTCCGGGCGCGGGCGAAAACTCGGGCGTCGCCACGGTCTCGGCGGGGGCGATGGTATATATGCCGGACTGCACGTCGCTGGCGGTCATGCCCGACTTCCATGCTTTGGCCTTGAGCGTTTTCGTGCTGGTGATGGCCACTACGACTGAGTCAGTGTAGGCAGTCGAACTTTCCGTGGGGTCCGAGCCGTTTGTCGTATAACGAATTGCCGCGCCTGCCGTTGCACATGTAATGGTCACATTTTGTGCTGAGGTGTACGTTCCGGGCGGGGGGGAAAAGTCAGGCGTCGCCACCGTGCCCGGGGGGGTGATCGTATACTTGCCGCTCTGCACGGCGCTGGCGGTCATGCCCGATTTCCAGGCTTTGGCCTTCAGGGTTTTCGTGGCGGCGATGGACACCGGGCCGGTATAAACCGTCGAACTTTCCGTAGGATCCGAACCGGTAGTCGTATAGCGAATTGTTGCGCCCGCTGTTGCGCAGCTAATCGTCACATTCTGTGCCGAGGTATACGTTCCGGGCAGGGGGGAGAACTCGGGCGTCGCGACCGTGCCGGGGGGAGTGATTGTATACGTGCCGGACTGCACGCCACTGGCCGTCATGCCGGATTTCCAGGCTTTCGCTTTGAGGGTAGTGGTGGTGCTGATGGCCACGGGGCTGCTGTAGGCGGTCGAACTCTCCGTGGGGTCGGAGCCGTTTGTTGTATACCGAATGGTCGCGCCTGCCGTCGCGCATGTAATCGCCACATTCTGCGCCGAGGTATAGCTTCCCGGAGGGGGGGAGAACTCGGGGGTCGCCACCGTGCCGGGGGGCGATATCGCATACGCACCAGTCTGGACGCCGCTGGCGGTCATGCCGGACTTCCAGGCCTTCGCCTTGAGGGTGGTGGTGGTGCTGATGGGCACGGGGCTGCTGTAGGCGGTCGAACTCTCCGTGGGGTCGGAGCCGTTTGTCGTATAGCGAATGGTCGCGCCTGCCGTTGCGCATGTGATCGTCACATTCTGCGCCGAGGTATAGCTTCCCGGCGCAGGCGAGAACTGGGGCGTCGCTACCGCGCCGACCGCCTCTACGGTAACCGTGCCTCCCGTCAAAACAAGGGGGATTTCTATGGCATTGGGATTGGCAGCTGAACCAGTGCCGCCGACATCCAACACCTCGTTATCTGCTGCGTCGTTGCTTACCGCAAAAGTCACCGTGAGGAGAAGCCCATCATCCATTGACGCCTTCCCCTCGTAAACAGCCAGTCCCAGAAAACCTGGGCTGCTATTAACTTCGACAGCTTTGCCAGCGTTGTTGGCAGCCGGTCCCAAGACAACGCTCCTGTACGTCAGCTTCGCGTGGTGTTCCAGCTTCAATACGATGGTAGATGGCTCTTCAGAGCCTGCAATAAGATTCACAGGAACTTGAACATTGCTTCCCGGAGCAGCGGGGGAAACCGACCCAACGGTAATCTGTATTGCACCACTAGCTTGGCCGGCCGTCAAGAATGTCAGCGCTGCGATCAGCGTCAAAGAGAACGTGAAAAACCTGACGTGACCCCGGGTCTCCTTAGGACTTTTCATTGCTTTCTCCATTTCTCACACTTAGGATTGCCTTGAGCATGAACCGTGCATCCCTCCGGGCACATTCTGCGCCCTTTCTGCACTTCCGCCACGGATCACAATCCCTTCCCGAGCCAATCCGATGCCAAGCATCGAGAATACAGCCCCGTCACCCTCCATAACATGTCACGATTATACCACTCCTGACAAGTGCCAGGATCAAGGACTCTTTGCAGAACATGGGGTTTCTGCTCATACAATACACATTCACGCCCCATCTTGTAACAGATGTCCGTGCATGTTGTTGGAACATGCGATAAGGCAATCGTGGGGAATGACAAAATGCGCACTTTTCATCCGTGCCGCCATTTCTCCCGCTGCACACTCCACGAAAGTCCCCACCCTGGTAAGGAAACAAGAATTCCTTGGCCTCGCCAGAGGTCTGGTCATCCAGCAAACGCCCCGCAAATAACAACGCCGCACACGCCGGGATCAACCTGCGCGGCGCGCCATTTGGCCTTATCATCAGGAGGCTTGCGCTCACTTGTTTCGGTTGGGCCGGGCGAGTTTCATACCCAACAACGCCACAAATGCGAGGAGAATACCGGCGTCAGCCAGCACCTTCGCGCTCTGGGCGTCGGCAAGCTGAACAATGCCCGAATGGTTGACCAGGATTTCGATGAAGAACTGCCCGTCTTCTTCGACTACGGCCCGGCTATCGGGCGCCATCCAGCCGATTACATTCTCAGCCGGGTACCAGCCCCGATGCTCTTCCGTTTCGCTGAAGTAGTAGATCTCCAGGGCGTCCGGGTCAGCGCCCTCGGGAACCGGAATCCAGAACGAGACCGGCTGGCCGAACACGCCGTTGGGGCCAATTCGGTAGGCCGGCGACACCACATCGGCACCCAGCGCAGGGAGACCCTCTTCGATGCTCATTTCCACAATTGTCGGCTCGCCAGATGCCGCGGCTTCAATGGCCGTCCCAATGTGAAATTCGCGGCTGATTGGACCCACCTCGACGCCGGTGACCGCAAGAGCCCCTGCCGTAAGGGTCACGGTCTCATCCGCGGGCCAAGGCGCCGCGGGCGCAAAAACCACCCAGCCGTCGGAATCGTCGCCCGGAGTTGTGGGCCGCCACAGACCGCCTTCCTCGGTCCAGCCATCCCCTTCGACGCGGGCCCACACGGTGGCCGGGTCAATCGATTCGGCCGAGGTCAGCCGGACGGCCAGCTCCGAGAACGGGGTGATATTCGAAGAGGGCAGAGCCTCCTCGTAGACCTTCAGGTCCGCGTCGAGAGCCTTTGATGCGCCCCGATAGCCGGTGTCGGCCGAACCGAAATCGCTCTCCCCACAGCTGTTTTTTGCTTTCACGGCGTACGTATGCTTGTGATACGTGATTTCCGGTTGGGCTCCACACCGCGACACCACCTCGGCTGCTTGAGCGCCGTAGTCGTCATAGATTGTTGCGGATTGCCAGTTGCCGATTGCCGTGCCGTCGCGATAGACCCTGTACTGGCTGGCGCGTGCGGCAGCGTTCCACGTGACGCGCACTTTGTTCGTATACTTGCCGTCGCTCGCGGACACGCCCGCGGGTGCGGCCGGGCAATTGCTCACCGTGATGCTGCCTTGCTCCAGGACAACAGGAATGCGCGTGCCGTCCGGCGCGGCAACGCTTTCAGAACCGTCGCCCGCAATTGTCAGGACACCTGGGGGCGCGGCGCCACTTATGGCAAAGGTTACGGTCAAGAGATTTCCGTCGGCCATGGCGGAAGTCCCCCCAAAGACAACGATACTCACGAGTCCGGGGGTTTTATTATCATAGGCGACCGATTTGCCGGCTTGCGTCGCGGCTTCCCCAGCTTCAACATCGACAAAACTCAACTGGACCGCATCGTATACCAGCTTTGCCACGATGACCGAGGGCTGTTCGCCATTCGTTACGAGTTCCACGCCAAGATCGACGTCATCTCCCGGACCGCCGGAAGCGGTCCCGACAAGAATCTCGATTTGGCCTTGGTCCTCCCCTCCGAACGCAGTTCCCGCAGCCAGGAGCATGAGCGTTATGGAAACAGCCAGACAGCTCACGAGGGTTCCGGCGTGGCGGCTCGTTTCGTTGAAATCCGTCATGGCACTCTCCGTTCTCAAGCTTTGCGAAACCCTGGGACGACAGACGAATTCTCCACCCGCCTCCGCCATACGCCCCATACTGTGTTTTCCCTGCCGGCCCTCAATGCGCGCGCTGGTATAAACATAGCCATATCAATGGCTCCCACAGGTCTGTTGACTGTGTCAATGCGGCGAGAAGTATACCATTTCCCGACTTCTCCATGGCGCCAAATCGCGTCGAATATGCGGCGCCTGCGTACAGAATACATTCCGCGAGGCCATTTCATGACACCGGGGCTTGATGAGCCGCCATCAGCCCCAGGGACCGCCTCCTTCCCCTGAGGCCCCTCTCGCAAGCCTCGCGCGGCCCAATCTGCCCGGCCTGAGGGTCTTATCCTGATGCGTCCTCTGGAACTATGCATCGAGGCCGGGATGACCAGTGCGCGCACGCTGCGTGCGCAACCATAAGACAAGCCCCAGGCCGGCTATCATCTGGACACCTGCCATCACGTGACCATAAGTAAAGGGATAGAGAATGTGCTGAGCATCGCGGACAAACTCCAGCAAGAAACGCGGCAGACTGTATGCGACGAGAAAGAGAGCCGTAACACTTCCACAAATAGAATGGTTCGCGCTTTGTCTGGCCCGCAAATAAATGACACCCGCCAATGCCGCCATCAAGGCGGCCATGTCGAGCGCCGGCCACCAGTAAAAGACTTGGATTATTCCCCAGAAGGGAGTCGAAGACGGGATACCCCGGCAACAGCCGGCGAAAAGACATCCAATTCGAGCAACGGCCCCCCCTGCGACGATTCCGGGAACGAGCGCGTCCAGTACCGCAAGAATGGGCGTTCTCAATGCTGACGCAGCCAGGGAAGCACCAATCAGTGC
>DAOLNV010000042.1 GCA_035416745.1 Candidatus Hydrogenedentota bacterium
AAATCCCAGAAACCGCGCCAGGTAGTGGGACAATAGACGGGATGATACGGCCGTTCGTTCGCCGGGCCCAGCCAGAGATTCCAGTCCAGGGTTTCGGGAACGGGCGGCCTTTCCTTCGGACGCGCCATGACCGGAAAATCGGACCAGGGATCGCCCCCGACGGGACGGTCGCTCCATGCATACACTTCACGCACCTTGCCCAGGACTCCGGCCCGCACCCACTCGCGAAGACGGCGGATCTCCTCGGAGGAATGTCCCTGGTTGCCCATCTGGGTCTGCAGGCCGGTCTGACGCGCCGTCTCGGTCAGTTTTCGCACCTCATAGATACTGTGCGCGAGCGGTTTCTGGCAATAGAGGTGTTTGCCGGCGCGCATCACGGCCATGGCAGCCACGGCATGAGTGTGATCGGGGGTGGCTACGATAACCGCATCGACATTCTGATGCTCCTTATCGAGCATAACGCGGAAATCGCGGTAGCGGCTCGCTTTTGGAAACTCTTTGTAGGTACCGGCGGCACGCTCATCGTCGACATCGCACAACGCGACGATATTCTCGCTGCTGCAGGCGCGGATATTCGCTTGGCCCATACCGCCAACGCCGATGGCCGCGATGTTGAGGCGTTCATTGGGCGAAACGCGCCCCGGTACGACCTGCGCTGTGTTGACGCGTGCCGCATGGACCGAAAGTCCTGCTGTTGCCGCCAATGCCCCAGACGTAGTCTTCAAGAACCTGCGCCGACTGATATGTGACATGTCACTGTCCTTTCCCGCCGTTGACAAGATAGAATAGACTCATTCTTTGACACCAAGAGCTTCGACCGGCCGCACCGTCCTTCTCCGTCATGGTCAGAGCCCGATTAACTCAGCTTGCGGGTGCGAATCCAGCCCCTGCTGAGCTCGACCTCAGAAACCATGGGCGAATTTGATTCTCAGCGTCTTGATCTCGTAGGGCTCGAACTGTGCTCTGACCGTTGACCCGGCGTGATCGCTCATGAACGCGACCGGGTCTTCGAGGAGGTCCGTCTCTTCAGCATTCTTGATTTCGGACGGAAGTGCGATTTTCACTGTCGTCTTCTTCCCGCGAAACTCGCAAAGACGGAGAACGAGCCGATCGGAATCGTAAGCTTTCTTTACCGCTTCGAGGTAAACGCCGTCATCGGGCTGCACAGAAAAGAAGGAATTTTCAGGCGGCAATGCTCCGGCATGCGCTTCCGCTTGAAACGCTCTCAGGGGAACGTTGAAGCCGTAGCCCTGCTGCATCACGCCGGCCTCCTGCCATGGTCTTCCGTGGGCGTATAGACTGTACCCCAACGAATGGGCGCCCTCGTCGGTATTGTTCGCGGGCGTTGTCGGACTGCGGAGAATACTCATCCGGACGGTATGTCCTTTCACATCATGTGCGTACCGCGCGTTGTTCAACAGGCTTACGCCGTAGTCCCCGGCGCTGAGATCGACCCATTTCTGGGCGGGATACTCGTGGCCGTTCGCAGGGCGGACAATCGGAGCGTACGGGCCGTCGTATGTCACCCGAGGATCGTTCAGCGCGAGCGGAAATGCGACCTTCACCATGGTGTGCACGTCGTGCCAGTCCATCGACAGCCGAAAGTCCACGCGCGGGACTCCCGCATACAGACGGATGTCCTGGGTAAAACGCGAGTTCTGATAGGAACGCTCGATGCGCACGGCTTTGCACACCGGCCCGTCTCCAGTCACTGTGACCAAAGCCGGCGTGCACACGTCGCGGGCCTCGCCCGGACAAAACGGCGCTTCGTCCTTGCCCATAACAAACCGGCCTTCCGAGTCGCCGTCATCGCTTATAGCGACTATCACGTTGCCTTCGCCATTGAGGATTTCGCGTTTTGCCTTCTTGTCGGTGATGTGTGAGAGATAACCGGTCTCGGGGTTGAGCTCGACTCGGAAGAACTCGTTCTCGAGAACGAACGGCGGGCCCGAGGGAATGGAAGACTCCTCCGCAGGAGGCGCATCCTCGCCGTGGACAAAATAGGTCTTGTATCCGAAAGAAGGAACATCATGCGCCACAAACAGCAACTTGACGATGCGTTTACTCTTATCCGTGCGAGTATCAAGGATTTGTACAGGCACGTCTTTTCCCTTGGCGTCTTTCAAGGATACCGTCTTGGTCTCTTCGGGAACCGTTAGCTCGGCCTCGACCGCATCCGTCCGCTTCCACGACAAAGCATTGAAGACAACCAGAGGGATGCCGTTCCCATTTGTGTCAATTCTGTGGGAGATCGCGTCAAGAGCGTTTCGCGTGACGTCTTCGCAGGATTCCTGGATGCTCAGATAGTCCTGCATAGCATCGAGCACCGCAGGTGGAATGGCGCTGCCGCCGAGAATATCGTGGAACTGGTTGAACAAGAGCTTCTTCCAGGCTGTCTCGAGTTCCGCGTCAGGATATTCATGGGAGAACAGCACCGAGGCCGTCGCGGCCCATTTCTCCGCGCAAAGAAGAAGGTTCTCGCACTCCCTGTTGCTTTTCTTTATCTCGGAGCATCCTGTGAGGTCACCCTCGAGCTCGAATCCCAATTCGTCGTTGATCGCCGGCAGCTTCGGTGACTGATCCAGCACCGTCTTGACATATTGGCCAAAGGTGGTGAACTTGACGTCCGCATCCGTGGAGACGTCTCGGGCAAAGACTTGAATAGCGCGAATGTCTTGTTCGTTGAGGCCGCCGCCATGATCGCCGCCGCCGACCATGAACATCACATCGTTGACGCCGTAACGGGCCGGAATCGAATTCACCTCGTCTTTCCACATCTGGAACGGCGGAGCCGAGTGACGGAACGGATTAACTCCAAGCACACGGGAGCCGTCCGGAGACTGCCACCAGAAGAGGTCCTCGCCTTTCTTGCCGCGCTTAAACATGTACGACTTGATGCCCGACTTGCTCAGGATCTGCGGCAGTTGCCACGGATGGCTCCAGGCGTCCTCCTGCCACCCGGTGGTAACATCAATGCCGAACTTCTCACGGAAGAAGCGTTTGCCCATCACGCACTGCCGCACGAGCGATTCGCCGCACGGCTCGCCGCCCTCCGCTTCGACGTACATTCCACCGACGATTTCCCAGCGACCCTCACGAACATACTGCTCGATCTTCTCGTACAGTTGGGGATAGCACCGCTCGGTGGCTTCGTAGAGCGGCGCCTGGCTCTGGTTGAAGGTGTATTCCGGGAATCGCGCCATGTTGTCGGTTGCGCGGGTGAACGTGGGTTTACAGCAGCGATGGATCGTTTCCGGGTCAAACCGCCACAGCCAGACCACGTCAATGTGTGATTGCGGAACGATGTGAATGATCGGTTTTGACGCTGTCGCCGCGGGTTCTGCCGCCTCCGCGGCGGCGGGCGCCATATACGTGATAGTCACAAAGAGCGGCAACAGGAGGCCGTTCCATCTGGCAGGAGCACTATCCGGTGTCATGACCTGTTCTCCCAGGTTACCTTTATGCCGTCAGTGAGACGGCATCAGCCATCCGCGCTATGGGTAGTTCCTCTCACGTTTCGCAAGAACCTGATAATGCCGCATCCGCGGCCACCCTATGTAATAGCATAAGGGCCTTGGCAAAACATAAAGAGGTGTGATGCCCGCGGTCGGCGCACAGGTCAGGCGCAACCCGCATCACCAAAACTGGTTACCGGCTAGATCGAATACACATTGACCCTGCGCGGTGCCATGCCATTTCCATCTTTCCCGTACAAGATTGCGCGCGTGGCCGGGATTCCGCGTCAACCACAATCACCTATGCTATGGCGCTTGCAGGCCGTATTGAGCGGAGCTGCCGGGTAGGTAATACAATTCGCAACGGTACCAATCCTGGCCTCCGGGCAGGTCGTCGAGGTAAATGGACGCGGTGTAGTTGTTTGCCGCGTTTGGCTGTTCGAGGACGAAGGGATGCATCGGGCGCGAGTAGAGGTCTTTCGGGATGACTGTGACGGGTTCCTTGGGCAACGGCGCGAGGATATCGAAGCGGCGCACGTCCGGCCCATCCCAGCGGAGATGTTCGACGCGGTATTCGCCGCCCGTGACATGCACGAGATCCTGTCCGTCCACCTTGATTTCAAAGCTGGCGAATTTGACCGCCTCGGCGGCGTGTTGTTCGAGGACTTCCGCATAGCGTTTCTGCTGGGCGGCCACCGTTGCTTCGACCTCGCTTCGTGTGGGAGCCGCGGCCCATGCCGCGAGAGCTCCGGGACGATCTTTGAGAAGAGCGCCAGCGTTTTGAAACAACTGGTCCACGCCGAAGAGTTGGTAATGGAAGCCGGGGGCCTTTGTGAATGCGTTGCGTGCCGCGCACAGGTCATCATAAGCCGTCTGCAGCGCGATGCGATGAGCATCGGAGCCACTGTCAAAATAGTCGAAGTATGCGAATATCAGCCTTACATACCCAAGATTTGTGGCGATAAGATTGCGCGTCATGTCCAGGCGTTCGGCCATTTCCGCAGCGAGCGCCATGTCCTGGATCCGGCCTTGAACATCCGTATACCTCTGACGCATCTCGTCTGCAACCGCGAGACCGTATTCGATGTCATGGAGAGTCTCGGCGCGCCAAGGGTTGCAGCGGAGGTAGATTTTCCTCATGAACTCAAGATGCGCCTTGCCGCCGTCGATGGCTGGATATCCCTCGACGGTGAATTCGCCGACGCGCATGTGCAGGAACGAGTTGAACTGGCCGTACGAAATGGGGCCGATGTGCAGGCCGTTCTGGTAGGCGTGGGGCGAGAGCAGGTAGACCTCCGCCATGCCCTCCGCGGCCTCAGGGCCGAAGTGGATCGCGCAGAAGTCGCGCGCGATGGCCCGAATGTCGTCGTAAGGGTCCCACATCAGGCGGTAGAGAACATAAGAATAGACGCCCAAGGTGTCCCATCCGCGCGCCGAGCGAGCGGCGAGCGATGCTGCGCCGCGCAAGTTGGATTGTTCCGGCAGCAGCAGATATTGGAGCCCGTTCTGAAAGTACTGGCCCGAGAACGTGGGAAAGAGATGGCTCTTGCCGCCTTCGTAGTAGTTCATCGGCTCGAAGCAGACGAGCGTCTTATGAGGGGTTTGGTTGAAGGTTTCGTTGTAGGGCTGATACCACCAGCGGTCGCCCGCCGTGATCTTGGGGATGAGATAGAGATTGTCCTGCGGAACGGCGTCGGTAAAGATTTCGCGGAAAACGGCGGGCTGATAATGCTGCTCGTTCATCACCAGGCCCCACGTGAAATGAAAGTAGGTCTTGTTGAACTCCCCCACCACCACTTGGTGCACTTTCTGGACGAATTGGGTGAACCGCTGGGTGTAGCTCGCCGCGCACGCGGGATCTTCGTGAAGCAAATCGTACGCCGCGTAATCGTCCCAGAATCCGGAGATGTCGTCGTTGCAGATCTCGACGCCGTCCAGTTCCGGCAGGACGCTGAAGAGCTTCCGGTACTTGTCCTGGACCGCGTCCCACAATTTTGGATCGCACGGGTCCAGCGTCGCGTCATGTTCTTTCAGAAGAGACGGATGATAGGTGAAGTCGTTCGAGAAACTGAAATAGTTCATGTGCAATAAGTGGGCATATTCGATTAGCTCGCGCGCCTGCTCGCGGTGAGCCGCATTCGCCGTGTTTTCCGGCTCCGAGTCCCATGGAACAAGCTCGAGCACGTTCGAGCCGGCCACCCAGTTGAACGAGCCGCGCAAGGCATCGTGCAGTTCCTCCTTTGTCCGTCCGCCGGGACCGGAGCGTCCCCAGGCGGCGCCCATGCGGAGCGTCATTGCGGGAACGCGGGTGGCATTCAACTCCGGCAGAACGCGGTATACGCGAAGCCGGTCCCACAGCCAGTACACGCCGTAGACATCGCCGATCACTGAGCCGCCGGAGACGGAGACTATCTTCCGGCCGTCTTGCGCCACGGTCTGCAGGGCATAGCCCTGTTGGTTATCGGGCGCGGACAAGGTAAGTATGCCCGAGGCCGTCAAGGCCTTTGCTTGCGCGTTGCGCGCCGCGCCGCCCACCAGAATGACGTTTCCGGAGGGCAGCGTTCCATCGTCTTTGACGGAAAAAGCGTGCCCAAACGCCTTGCCCGTTTTCGCGAGGTCCTCGACAGCCAGCGTCATCGCTCGGTCCGCCGCCAGCGTCTGCGGTAGAACCACCGCCCACTCCTCAGCCAAGGCTTGTGCCGCCATCAGGAAAAGTAGCCCAAGGCAAGCCCATACAGCGTTCGCAATCGTCTTTGCCACGAATTCCATCCTTCTTTCGTTTGCACGCTCGGCAAACCGGGTCCCCTTGCGCCAAACCAGGGAATCTACGAAGGGCATCTCACTTCTCGACCGCTTGGGGTCAAGAAACTGAACCGGGCGTCATACCGTTCTTTCAGTATGACAGAAGACCAATTGGTCATGCGAGATCCCGGTCAATCAGGGGCCGAGACACAACTTGCACGATTGCCGCGGTGATGTCTAGACGCTATGGACGCATCTCCCCCATGCCCAATTCGGTTTCGAGTCATGCATCTTATGCGCGTCGACCGCATTTATTCATACGCGTTGCTGCAATTGAACTCACGGTGTCAGGCGCGTAAGCTTCAATGATGCTCAAGAGCATGAGAAACAGCTGACTCGCCAAGGAGACTTCCGTGTATTCGAACCTCTTACTGAGTGTTTGCGCACCATTTTTTGCCGCTTCCGGGGTTTGGTTGGTCGAAGACGGCGCTCCTGCCGCAGCAATTGTCTTGCCGGCGAACCCCGAGCCGATCGCCGTCTACGCGGCTGATGAATTGGCTTACCACATTGAGAGGGCCTCGGGAGCCAGGCTGAAGATCTTGAACGAGCCCCTCGCTCAACCGCTGGGCACATCCGCCGTATATATCGGCGCGACCAAGGCCATACAGAATGCCGGCATCGACCCACAGGGCCTTAGCAGCGAAGGGACAGTGCTGCGCACGATTGACGGCAACCTGTACATCGCCGGCAACGACGGTCCGGGCGACCCGCTCAGCTGCGGCAACACGCACAGCGGCACGCTCTGGGGCGTCTACGAACTCCTTGAACGCCACCTTGGCGTGCGCTGGCTGTGGCCCGGTACGCTGGGTGAATTCATTCCGCACACGAGTGACATTGACATCCCCCAACTGGACGAAACCTTCGTGCCGCGTTTTCTGGTGCGAAATCAACGGCCGGGCCTTGGCCGCCGCGGTTTTGCCGAAGGCCGCGAGCGCATGTCTTTTTCGCCGGAACAGGCAGAGCGCTACGCCCACGATCAGACGGTCTTTCTCCGTCGGCACCGCATGGGGCGCTCCGAGAACAGCCACCATGCACAGCGCCGTTTCGGGTCCGGCCACGCCTTCGCCGGATGGTGGGAGCGTTATGGAAAGGAACACCCGGAGTGGTTCCAGATGCTTGCTGACGGACGGCGCGGCCCCGAAGACCCGAATCGGCCCGACAAGGTATCGATGTGCGTGTCCAACCCGGGACTGCACGCGAAGATCGTGGAACTGTGGGAGGAAGAGCGGAAGAAGTATCCCGGCGAAAGAGTCAATATCGACATCAGTGAAAACGATAGTTCCGCTTGCTGCGTCTGCGAAACGTGTCGCGCATGGGATGGACTGCCGCCAAAGACGAGTGGGCTGCCTGTCGGGCTGGAACGGTCCTTTGAGCCGGTACAGGCGGGAACCCGGTACGCGCGTTTTGCGAAGGCCGTGCACGCACTCGCTTCGGCCATTGACCCGGACGTCAAGGTGATCTATTACGCCTATCTGAATTACTTCTGGGCGCCCGATCCTCCGCTCGAACTGCATCCGAACATCGTGATTGAATTCGTGCCGTGGTTCCGGTGGGCGGGCTGGTTTCCTCGCACCGAAGCCGAGCATGAATGGATCAAGCAACAGTGGTTAGGCTGGCAGCGTACCGGCGTGAGCGCGCATTACCGGCCCAACTGGTTCCTCGACGGCTACACCATGCCGTTGGTTTACATGCACCAATTCGGCGACGCGTTCCAGTTTTATGCGCGCAACGGCATGACCGGAACCGATTTCGATTCACTCCAGGGCCAGTGGGCTGCGCAGGGACCCAATCTCTACCTCCTTTCACGGATCCACGTCCGCCCCGAGATGCCCGTCGATGCGATCTTGGACGAGTACTATGCTGCCTTCGGCCCAGCATCCGAAGACGTAAAGGAGTACTTCACCTACTGGGAGGATTACGCGATCAAGAACAGCCCGCGCGCCGCCGAGGCCATTCGTTCGCGCCGAGACGGCTACTTCCGGCGATACGCCCTCTACGCGCAAGTTGCAGACGAACTCTATCCCCCCGAGGTGTTTCCCCCGGCCGAGGCGATTCTTGAACAGGCCACCGAAGCCGCCAAGGGCAGCAACGATCCGACATATGCGAATCGGGTCCTTTTTCTCCAGCAAGGCCTCATTCACGCGAGGCAATGCGTGTCCACGGCCAGGGTAGTCAATGACCCGGGCGCGTCGCTGGCCGAGAAGAAAGCGGCCATCGCCGAACTGGTGAAGGTGAGGCGCGGCCTTGAAAACACCAACATCGCGAACATGGACCGGGCGGCCATCATTGAGGCCGACAGTTGGAAGGAAATTGAGGGGCTGTTCGAGCCATAGTACTCGGGCCTGATATGACAGGATGCCCATGGGGTCAGAACAAGCAGGTGAGCTCCAACGAATCCTTGCCCACCGGTAAGGACAAATTCTCAGGAACCACAGGAAAGCGGGGGTGTTACGCCCGTGTGCCCTCGCCCTTGACGGCGAGCAGCCCAACGGCCTCGGCGCACCCGTATGCCGCCGCCGTGTACGCTTTGCCCTGACCCGCGGACTCGGGCTTGTCCAGCAACCGTGCGAATTTCTCGTCCCAGGCGACACGCAGCACGCGGAGGTGTTCGGCGTTGTCGCTGATCCGTACGCTGTTGACGTGCGCCATGACCAGCACGCCCGCCTGCCCCATGCGGGAACTCGCAGGACACGACGTGTACCGCCAGTCCCGCCATTCCTCCCGCCAAGTGTCATTAGTGAGGAACGTGGTGGCACGGTCGATCGCCTTCGGGAGCCGCTCGTCTTCTGAGAGCAGGTAGTAGCGGCTCAACCCGTTGATCAGGATCGCCGTGATGAACCCCGCCATCCCGACGTGCTTGGCTTTCTGGCAGTAGCAGTGGCCTGGCGGCAATGAATAGAGCCATCCCCCACACACGGGATCCTGCTCCGCCAAAGCGTCGTCCGTCAGCGTCCGCATCGCGTTCACGTACCGGTCATCGAGTCCGGCCTCATACGCTCCGGCGAGCGCCAGCAGCGTCCATCCGGTGGTCCGCCCGCAGTGGCTGTGCCCCATAAAGGCATATTCGCGATCCTCGACGAGTTGCGCGAGATTCGCGCCGATCAGTTCGACGGTCTCCTTCAGAAAAGGGTCTCCCGTCAAAAAATAGTGGCGCACCATCCCCTGCGTCCAGATGTGCCCGAGGTTGAAGGGGTCGAGACACAGGTACGGGTTTGGACCGCCGCCGACGCCCTTCTCGACATACAGGTCCCGAATCCGCTCGACCGGGTAGAACGAGCCCACGTGGCCCACACAGTGCTCATGCACCATCCCCGCCCGGGGCGGATACCCCTTGGGCGCGCCGGTTGTATTGAAATAAGCGGCCAGTTCTTCGTTGACAAAGTGCACCGTGTCCACTTCGCTCGAGTGGCGCGCCGCCGCATCCGCTGCGTAAAAATACTTGGGGTCGCCGGTTCGGGCAAACTGAATCAGGATCTGGTTCACCGTGTCGTACTCGTGATTGCCCCAATTCACGGAACGCTCGCCGAACCAATCCCCCCAGTTCATTGCACCGTAGTCCCGGTCGTTCTCGATACCCTGGCAGTACGCGTTGAACAGACTTTCCGCCCAGGAGTCGTACTTAGCCATCTCTGTCGTCCCCGCGGGCGCGATGGCATCCCAGACCCCCGTTGCGATGCCTTGCACGGGGTCCGCGGCCGGTATAAGGGGAGCGTTGGCCATCTTGGCAAGGGCGGCGCCATCCCCAAAGAGATCGACCCAAATGTCCCAGCGCCGCGCTTGCCCGGTGCGCAACTGGTAGCAGTTCCCGTCGAACAGGTAATGATACTTGTACCACGGCTCCATGTGGTCGTAGGCGCCCGGTTCGAAGCGCGGGAAAAGGCCGACAGCAAGGCCTTCGGGTGAGGCCTCGATGCTCTTCGGCCACTGTTGCCAGAAGTCTCGCAGCGCCATCGCCACGCGGCCCTGCCCATCCTCGATGACCCCCCATCCCGGCGCTTGCCCGCCCGCGCCTTCCGCACCCTCCAATGCGTATTGTTGGTCGTCGCGCTGGAACAGCCTGACCGCCGTGTTCGAGTTCCCCTGCCAGCCCGGCGCACCGCCGATGCTGGCCGACTGGGCGCCGTTGCGGGGCCGCAGCACGAACTTCAGCTCCCGAATCCGCTGCAGGACGCCCTGGTCAGGGTCCATGAGAATGAGCGGTTCAAGACGTACCACTGACAGTCCCGCGTAGACGGATGCCCGCAGCCGGAATTGACATACCCGGCCGCCTTGGGGGTTGCGGAACGCCCCTCGAAAGGCCAGCGTCGTCCGCAACGCACCCCCACTCTCTACCTCCGCGGTCTCGATCACCGCGTCACACGCCTGCCCGGCGCTGTCGGCGAGCAGGCACACTACATCGAACCGATCCGACAGCGTCAACGCCCCGTCGCTTCTCCACACGATGCTCACGTTGCCTGATTCGACTTCGTGCCGCTCCGCCGTCGTGTGCCAGACTGGCGATTCCGGCGCCACCGGTTCCGCACCCGGCTCCCATGACAACTCGTAACGAAGCGCTTCCCCGGGGAGCGGCGTCGACTGAAAATCGAGCAGCACCCACCGGGCGCTCCCATCCTTCCACCGTGCCAATGTCTCCGCCTGCACCGGCACCGCCGTTCCCCTCTCATCCCGCAAAACGAACACAGCCCCTCCCGGCGCTGCCCCCTTCGCCACCGGCACGCCCCCTGTCACTGGCCGCACCCCGGACAATCCCGCCATATCTCGAACCGTTATCGCCAATGTATCCATCGCACCTCTCCCTGGGGAAGAAGCTATGATGCCCGCACATGTGCTCTCAGTCAATCGGGCTAATTGCCGAAACACAAGCCAGGCGCAGCCTGCACCACCCGAACTGTTCACTACTTGGATGGAATATTCTGATCATACGGGTTCAAGGTCTCCCACTTTGCAGTCCCAATGAAGCCCTCGGCGAACGAGTTCGCTTCGGCCGCTCTTGGCGGAATAGGATTACATCTCAACGGCCGTCCACGTCAACGACATCCCCCAACGGGAACCCGGCCGTCGTCGTCGCACTTCCGAAGCCAGCGTTGTAGCCAATCAGGAATGGGCCGGGCCCGAAGAAGCACAGCAAACGACTCAGCGAGTCGTGCTTCCCGTTCGACATCGCCTCCCCCCTCCGTTGTGACGGCGGTGGACTCTGCCAAAGGCTGAACGGCACTCCATCGCGCCTTGCTTGCCGCAGCATGTCCGCGCCTTTTGGCGCCGGTTTCCTTTCGATTTTCTCGTCATCCGGAGTTTTCTTTCTGGAGTTTGTATCGTGTATCGTTCTGATTGGCCATGGCGTTAGCAGGCATATAACCGGGTCGTCAGATCTTCGCACCCTGAGGAGAAGAGCAGATGGTCCTACTACACTCGGCGACTTGCTTGGCACTTTTGGCAATGGCGCCTTTCCCCGAAACGCCAAGGCTCTTTCCTATCGAACTTCCCAAACGGGACTGGGTGCATTTCAAAGCCAAAGGGTTTCCCGAGCCCGTCTGCGGGGTTGTGTATCGGCTGAACGATATCGTCACAAACGGGATGGCGCTCGGGGGACTAGACACAGGGTGCGTCGATCTCGAGACCAGCGGTCTCTTGGGTTACTGCACGATTTTCAATTCCCATGTTCCCCGCCGAGGCCCTCTGAATCTGCCCATTCTGGGACTCAACGTGAACAACGAAACCTGGGTGCTTTGCGACCCCAGACAGACGAAGCAGGGCTGGGGAGGCTACCAAAGCGGAATCGACGGCAGACCGATCCCGCCGGCGTGGGATGACCTCAATCTCGAAGCGGTGCGCACGCCGAAGGAAATACACTACTGGGGTCATTATCCCGTTGCCGACCTCGAGTTCGACATGGATGCGCCCGTCAGCGTAGGCCTGCGTGCATGGGCACCCTTCCTTCCGGGCGATGTCGTTGATTCAATGACTCCCGGCATAGTGTTTGAAGTGTTCGTACGCAACCCAGGTCCGGTCGCGCAGCGGGGCAGTGTGGCGTTTTCGTTTCCAGGTCCGACCCCGGCCGAGGCGGGAACCGGCCGTTTTCAACGCGAGCCCGTGGCGGGTGCGCTAACCGGCGTGGCCGTTCGGGGCGCCCTTTGTGAATACGTTCTGGGGGCCATCGCGGACCATGCGAGGACCGGCGGGGAACTGGGGGCCGATGGAGCAGCCTGGTCGAACCTGGCGGTTGCGCTGCCGACGGTGAACGAGACCGCATCCGGCGCCTCCGTTGCGGTGGATTTCGCGCTCGAGCCCGGCCATGAACAAATCGTCCAGTTCGTCTTGACCTGGTGCGCGCCCACGTGGAACGGCGTCGGGTATAACGGCGCAACAAGAGTCTACGAGGGATATTCAGGCGAGGCGCGCGTGTTCAAGCATATGTATGTCAAGCACTACCCGGACGCCGTGAAAGCGGCCGAACATCTGGCCCAGAACCACGAATCGCTCCTGGCGCGCGTCCTGGCCTGGCAACAGGTTGTCTACACGGACGACTCGCTCCCGGTGTGGTTGCGCGATTCGTTGATCAACGTGCTGTATCTGATTGCCGAAGACGGATTGTGGGCGCAAGCCTTGCCCCCGCTCCCCGGATGGGTGGCCGAGGCGGACGGATTGTTTGGCATGAATGAGTGCCCCCGCGGTTGTCCCCAGATCGAGTGCATTCCGTGCAGCTTCTACGGCAGCCTCCCTCTCGTCTATTTCTTCCCGGAAGCGGAGTTGTCGACGTTGCGCGGCTATAAAGGCTACCAATTCGAGGACGGAGCGCCGACATGGATCTTCGGCGGATGCACGGGACGTACGCCCTATATCGATTTTGCCTACCCGACGCGAGGTTACCAATTCACTACGAACGGCATTTCGCTTGCCGCGCTGGTGGACCGGTTCCTGTTGTGCCACGACACGCCCGACAAACGGTTCCTGAACGAATTCTATCCCATGGTGAAGCGGTGCATGACATGGACGGCCAACCTGCGAACAACGCCCACATACACCACCGGCGAGCGGCTCATCTCGATGCCGGATAAAAACGAAGGCACAGAGTGGTTCGAGGCCGCGGAACCGGGCTGGTGCGGCATGACCGCTCACGTGGGCGGACTCCATATTGCCCAGCTGCGCATTACCGAACGCATGGCCCGCGAGACCGGCGACGCGGCGTTCGCGGAACAGTGCGCCGGATGGCTGGCGGCCGCCCAAGAGGCCATGGAACAGCGCCTTTGGGCCGGCTCCTACTACCTCAATTACTGGGAACCCGATACGGGACGGAAATCGGATTTTGTATTCGGTTACCAACTGGACGGCGAATGGATTGCCGATCATCACGGATTGCCGGAGACCCTTCCTCAGGAGCGCGTGCAGACGGTGCTGGAGTCGATAAAGCGCTGCAATATCGCCCTGACCAAATACGGCGCAGTGAACTACGCCAATCCAGACGGCACGCTGATCCCCCCGGCGAAACCCGGCACGTGGGATTACGGCCGGTACAGTTACTTCCCCCCGGAAGCGCTGATGCTTGCCATGACGTACATGTACAACGGCCAACCCGAGTTCGGCATCGAACTCGCCCGGCGCGTCTGGCACAATCTCGTCTGTCTTCAAGGTTACACGTGGGACATGCCCAACATCATGCGGGGCGACGTGGATACCGGAGAGCGTACGTTCGGCAACGACTACTATCAGGACATGATGCTCTGGTCGTTGCCGGCGGCCCTGCGGCGCCAGGACCTCTCCGCACCCGTCAAGAGCGGAGGGCTCGTGGCACGGATGATTGAGGCGGCTCGGAGGAAATAGGCGATGCGCCGTCGAAACGCAGGCGGAATATGGCAGTGCGCGTCGACCTGCCTGCTTTCAGCTCTGATTTCGGCAGCCCCCTGCACCGCGGAGGAGCCCGCGCTCCAAGGCCCGCCGCCAAGCCCCCGCCCTCCCACCGTCGTTGTGTCCTGGGACGGCACGGGCGATTTCGGTCCCCAGACGCCCAACACCAAGACGGCGGGCTGGCAGGAAGCGATCGACCATTGCGTGGCCCAGGGGCGCGACCTGTACATTACGGGAGGCTGGGGAGGACGGAAAGCGATCTACAACGTTTCCGAGACCATCACCATCCCCGCGACACAGGATTTCCGGATCGATGGCGGCATCTACGTGCTCAATTGGACGGGGATTCCCGATGGTCCGGCAAAAGATCTGGTCGCCATCGACAGCACGATGAACGGCGAATACCATTTCGGCATCTTCGTATACGGCGGGGCGGGCGCGGCCTTGCGCATTCGGCCTGAGCATCCCGTCCCGATCGACGGTTTTGCGGTTACGGTCGAAACGGAGATCACGTCGCAGGGCATCGCCGATCCCTCGCCGTTCACGCCGGGGGAACGCAAGACAGGAACGGGGCTGATTCTGGACGGAAGCAGGGCGCCCATTACCTGTAGCCGGTTCGACTTTATCGGGGGAATCCTGAACTTCAACACCTGCGTTGACGTCCGGGGCGCGTTCGTGCAAAACGAGTTCCGTTGTCTGCACCTTCACACGAACGCCGACAACAGCACGTTGTTCGAGCTCGGACCAGAATGCTCGCAGAATACCGTAAAGCTCGCCGTCGGGGTTGACCAGGGCGCGAGCGGCGTCAAGGGAATCAGAATTCGGGGGTTCAACAACACTTTTGAGATCAAGACGCGCGGCGGATTTCCGCGAGGCAACGACCTGATTTTGGAAGACTCCGCCGACGGGAATCGTATAGAACTTGTTCATGGCCGGCCGGAATTTGACCCCCTCGATTTCATCACGGACGGAGCGGCACGGGCAACGAACCAGATTACCTGGGCGGGGAGCACGATTCCCGCGCGGACGATAGACCTTGCCGCCGGCACGGAAACGTACACCCAGCGGCTTTATCCGGCTTCCGTGATCATATCCAAGGGAGAAGTGTCACGGCTCACATTCGTGCGCGGTCCGACATCCATCGATTTCACGCCGTGGCGCGCCCATCCCGTCTTGCTTGACGTCGGAGATCAACTCGTAGTCGAAAGCCCGTCGCCTGTCCAACTCATGGTCATTCCCCACAAGTCTTCTTAAGAGCGGAATCGTGTTGTGAGTCAAACAAGAACGTGTTCGAACTCCGGCAGGTGGACAGCATTTCGGAACCGCCGGAGTTCGGGATTTACAGCAACTCGATTCGTTTTGATACAATTTCGTGAGCGATGTGCCCCGGGAGAATCAATGAACCCGTTTGCACGCCAACGTCTGTAACGTGTGGTTTGGATTGTCGGCGGCCTGTCAGGTTTGAGTGGAAAAACCTGGCCAGAGGCCCGATAAGCAGGAGGTAAGCGCACGATGAACAGGCGCGATTTTCTGGCCAACTCGCTCTTCGCGTCGGCCGCGGCCGGAACCTTTTCCTTGAATGCGGCTGGGGCGAACGACCGCATAGTCGTGGGCGTGATGGGCATCAACGACCGGGGAATGGACCTGGCCCTCGAATTGGCCCGTCTAGGCGATGTCGAATTGCGCTATCTCGCCGACCCGGATACCCGCCTGTTCCCCGGCCGGGCAAAGGAAGTGGAGACCCGCACTGGCAAACGTCCCGCCTGTGTGCAAGACTTCCGCCGTGTGCTGGACGACCCCGAGGTTGATGCCATCGCCATCGCGACCCCTGATCATTGGCACGCTCTGGGCACGGTTCTGGCGTGCCAGGCAGGCAAAGACGTGTATGTCGAGAAGCCCACGTCCCACAGCATTTGGGAAAGCCGAAAAATGGTCGAGGCCGCGCGGAAACACCAGCGCGTGGTACAGGTGGGCACCCAGAATCGCAGCGCCACCTACTGCAAGGAGGCGATCGAGTATGCGCGGTCGGCAGCCTTCGGCGACGTCCATTTTGTGCGGGTCATGAATAGCAAGCTGCGCGAGCCGATGGAGACCAAACCGGATGCACAGACGCCCCAGGGCGTGGATTACGACCTGTGGCTTGGCCCAGCTCCCAAACGTCCGTTTAACGAGAACCACTTTCACTATTCCTGGCATTGGTTCTGGGCCTACGGAAGCGGCGACCTCGGCAACGACGGAGTGCACCAGATCGACTTGGCCCGGTGGCTCATCAACTCGAAGTATCCCAATGCCGTAAGCTCGACCGGAGCGACCCACATGCTCAGGGACTCCAGGGATACCCCAGATACACAAGCCGTCATCTGGGAGTTTGAAGGGGTCACGATGGTACTCGAGCAAACTCTCTGGACGCCCTACATGGTCAAGACGCCGTTGGAGCTGCGCGACACGGGCGGCCTTCCCGATTGGCGGTTCAACGGCACACGAATCGAAGTATACGGAACGAAACAGTTCATGTGCCTCGGGCGAATGGGAGACGGCTGGCAAGTGTTCGACGCGGACGGCAAGCCCGTTCTGTCGGCAGGGGGACGTTTTGCGGAAACGAATACCAGACACATGGCCAACTTCATTGAATGCATCCGTACGCGCAGCCAACCCAACGCCGACATCGAGGAAGGCCACTACTCGACGCTGCTCGCCCACTACGGCAATATCGCCTACCGGGTGGGGCGCCGGCTCCGCATCGACCCCGAAACGGAGGGATTCGTCGATGATGCCGAAGCAAACGGGCTTGTCAAGCGAACCTATCGAGAGCCGTGGGTGATCCCAGACGCGGCGTAACGCCGCTCAGGAGCGTCAAGGAGGCCAACCCAATGAATCGGAGGGATTTTCTTAAGCACTCCGCAACTGCATCCGTGGCAGTCAGTGCGGCGGCCACAGCGGACGTGGGCCGGGAGGGCAGAGAGCGCATTCCGTGCGGTGTGCTCGGGTTGGGGCACGCCCACGCCTTGGATGTAGTGGAGGTACTGGCCGCCTCGCAGGACTTCAAGCTTGTGGGGGTATGTGAACCTGACGAGACCATCCGGAACCGCGTTGAGAAAGCCCCAGCGTTAAAAGACGTCACCTGGCTAAGTCAGGAAACGCTGCTCAATGACAAGCACGTGGCCATGATAGCCGTTGAAAGCATGGTGCCCCAACTGCTGGACTACGCGCACACCGTCATCGATGCTGGAAAACACCTCCATCTCGACAAGCCTGCCGGCGCTTCCCTGCCGGAATTTGAGACCCTGCTTTCGAAGGCCGGCCAGCGAGACCGCCTCGTCCAGATGGGCTACATGTTTCGATACAATGCCGGGTTTGACCTGGTGCGCCGCGCGGTGCGCGAGGGATGGCTGGGCGCCGTCTACGCGATTCATGCGAGCATGTGCACAAATCTGAATGCAGAGAAACGGAAACTGGTATCCTGGCATCCGGGCGGCATCATGCTCGAACTGGGCTGCCACCTCATTGACATGGTGCATCTGCTGCTCGGGCCTCCGTCGAAGGTCACGTCCTTTCTTCGCCACGACGGCGTTACTGCTGACGGTCTGGCCGACAACGCCCTGGCCGTCCTCGAGTATGACCGGGCCACGGCCGTAATCGAGACCGCTGCGATGGAAATGGACGCGTTCCCGGCCCGGCGCTTCAAGATTTGCGGGGTCGACGGGACTATTATCCTGGAACCCCTCGAACCTCCTGCGGCGCGCCTTTGCCTGCGCCGGAGCGTTGGCCAATTCAAGCCCGGATGGCAGACGGCATCGCTCGAGGACTTCCCCCGGCATGTGCGCGACTTCGAGGACCTGGCACGGTGTATTCGTGGCGAGGCGCCCTTCTCCTACTCCAGGGAACACGACTTGAGCGTTCAGAAGACCGTCCTCCAGGCCAGTACCCCCAGGCCGTAAGCGCTCAGTCCTCGGGCTTGCGCGAGGCTCAGCGAATGGGCCAGTATGATTCCTTGAGCCGGAACAGGAGAAACAACAATGTTCACGAAACTGGTTGTCGGCGTTTGGGTGTTGCCCTTCTCAATATTGCTCGCCGTACACGCCTTTGCCCTCGACATCGGCCAAGCGGCTGGCCCGGTCAGTTTTGAGAATCTGGACGGCGTTCATCGTGTCATGACCAACGAGAACTACGCGTCCAGAAAGGCGACGGTGCTCGTCTTCTTGTCCAGCCGCAGCGAAGCGGCGCTTGATCAGATAGAGGCGATGAATGACCTGTACAGGCGCATCCGGCTGGATGGAATTCTGTTCGTAGGCGTATGCCCGGACCCGAACCAGAAGGGGGAAGAGCTGCGTACCTTCCTGCAAAATGTTGGATGCATCATCCCGGTATATCGCGATCCTCAGGGAGAGGTTGCGAAGCAATTCGGGGCAACGGTGACTCCGGAGTATTTCATGCTGGACGAGAAAGGAATTCTTGTCTACCACGGCGCGCTCGGTGAACGGGAGGCCGGGCTCGAACTCGCGATCCAGGAGCACCTTGCCGGGAAAGAAGTCACTGCGCGCGCTGCGGTCAAGGGCGACCCGATTGATTCGACCGCGCCGGAGAGACAAGTGCCCAATAAGTACGGCACGATCTACTTCGCGTCGCAACTGATCTTCGAAAAGATCCCCGGGGCTGCCGTGCATCATTGCTCAACGGTTGCGGAAGCATCGAACAAGGACATCCTTTGTTTGTGGTACGGGGGGAGTTACGAATCCGCGGAGGATCAAGCGCTCTTTCTGGCTCGCCAGAGGAACGGCCAAGCCGCGTGGGATGAGCCTCAACGCCTGATCTTCGACCCCAACATGCCGCCAGGGAACGCCGTGATTTTCCAGGGCCCGGACCAAAGACTATGGCTCATCTGGGGACGCATGGAATCGGAGCGGCCCATACGGCGCGGCAGCGGCTGGGGCGAATGCCGGTTGATGTACCGGACATCAGCCGACAATGGCGTCACCTGGAGCGGCGATACCGAGATCCCGGATGGCTTTGGGTCTTTCCCGCGGAATCTGCCGTTCACGCTGTCCGATGGACGTTTCGGCATTCCCATGAGCGGCGAAGGGCCGCAAGGGCACGGAGGCTCATATCTCCTGTTTCTGGACCCCGCCGGCCCGGCCTGGACGCGCAGTGCGTTTGTGCGCGGCGGCAGCCAACCGACTATCATACAACGCGGCACCGGTGAACTCCTGATGCTCATGCGCAGCAGCCCGCGCATTCGTCAAAGCATTTCCGCCGACGGAGGCGCAACATGGCCGGCATCACAGGCCACCGAACTGAAAAACCCCGGTTCCGGCATCTGCATGACAAAACTGAAAAGCGGCCGAGTCCTTCTCGCCTTCAACGATACCGACGGCGACGACCGCACCCCGTTCAATCTCATCCAGTCCACCGATGACGGGATCACGTGGCAGGATCTGCGTACGCTGGAAGCCGACTGGGGCGAATTCTCGTACCCCAGCATTATTCAGGCCTCGGACGGACGAATTCACCTGACGTACACGTACCGGCGGTTCTCGATCAAACACACCGTATTCAACGAAAACTGGCTGACGAGCCTTGAACGGCCCAATTAGGTTGATTGCCCCCATCGGGGGTTAACACGAGCCGCTGATGGCGGCGGGTTCTGACTGCGCGGCCACTGGGTTTCAGTAAAGACGAATTGGAGTTCCGTCCTCCTTGGAGTCGCAGCGCGCAGGTTGGCTGTCTCCAAAGTTGGCGTGTTTCGAAATAGACGAGCTGCTACCTGCTGGATGAACAGAAGGGTCGTGTGAATCAATCGCGTGGAATCGGTGGCTACGCTGAAGCATGCCGGCAGGGGCTGGATCTTGGCGAGAAAACACGGGGCGCGCGTGAAAACTCTGTTCTGATGAGTGAGAGAGATTCCCGTTCACGCGGCTTCGCGACACCAGCTTTTCAGGATGCCCCCAACGTCTACGCGGCATTGGATGCGGCCTGCTGTCTGTGACACAGCGGCACGAGCCTCAAGACAAAGGCGGATCAGGTTTCGTGATGGACATTCTCGACGGCTTCTATCAACTCCCGGGCGTTTTCAACTGCGTACCCCTCGATATCGTTGTTGAAATAGACGAACACTTCGCGGCCGGCATCGAGCCATTCACGCACTCTCGCGGCATCCTTCCTGATGACGGCGCCGCTGTAACGCTCCTGGTAATGACCCGTGGGGCCGTGCCGCCGCACGTACACGAAGCTCGAGGCATTGGGTTCAGTCGTTGAACAGCGCGGCATGTCAGCGAGACACAACGCCGCGTCATGCCGGTCCAGCACGTCCGTGAGTTCGTCGCCAATCCAGTCGCGGTTCCGGCACTCCACGGCCACATGCCATGGGGTGCGCCCCGCCGCCTCCTTCAGGTCCGCGAGGAACGTGTCCAGCCGCGCCGTGTCGCGCCGTTGCGATGGGGGTAGCTGAACGAGCAGGGGACCCCGCTTCGCACCCAGAGGCGCCACTGCGGCGAAGAACTCCCGGACTTCTTCCCCGCAGTCAATAAGACGCTTTTCATGCGTGATGCGCCGCCACAGCTTGAGTGCGAACCGGAAGTCTGGCGGCGTGACTGCGGCCCAGCGCGTGACCATCGTCTCGCCTGGCAGGCGATAAAAGGTTGTGTTTACCTCTACGGTAGCGAAACGCTCTGCAAAGAACTGCAACCATTCGCCCGCCTTCAGCCCCCTGGGATAAAACCGGCCCCTGGCCCAGTGGGCATAGCTCCAACCACTCGTCCCCACGTGCAGCTTTCCAGCTGGCATCAAGACTGCCCTCGCGAGATGCTTGGGTCACTCGAGTTCGCCGGTACCTCTGCCGATCACACGTTCAGCATTTTGAGATATGCAACGCTCTGTTGCGTGAGCTCCCAGTTTTGCTCTACGTAGTAGTTCTTGACCCCGCCCACTTTTGCAGCGGTGAACGTCTTGACCCAATCGATACTGCCTTTGCCGAGCGCCACCTGCGGCCGCCGGCCTGCGCGCCGCCCTCCCTGCGTATCGCCGCCCGATGGGGGGGCTGCGCTCATATCGATGTCCTGCAGATGCATCGAAAAGAAACGGCCCGGGTATTTGATGAAGTAATCGGCGGCGACAAAGCCCGCAGCGATGGCGGACATCTGAAACTGGAACTTGACCAACGCCGGATCGAGCATTTCCAGCAACATGTCATAGGTCCGCGTGCCATCCACCGACGACATCTCGAAGCCTTCGTTGTGCAAGCCCTGCTGTATGCCGGCCTTCGCGGCGATAGCGGCGATTCGGTTGTACTCCTCCGCCGCCTTCTTCACCTGGTCGAGCGTCGGGTGGTTGCCCCCGTTTCCGTCCCCCAAGCTGGCGGTAATCATCTGCGTGATGCCGATTTCTTTGGCCCACTCGATGCTCTTCTCCTGTGAGTTTCGCAACTCGTCCATGGAGAAGTGGGAACTCACGGATTTCAGGCCGTGGTCCGTTAGGATGGTCTTCACGCCCTTCGGGTCCGCGAGCGGCGCGAACTCGTCGCCGTAGCCGATCGGCGAACACAACTCGAGATCGGTCACACCGATCCCGGCAATCTTCTTCACGAATGCCGGAAAGTCCTTGAGCATCAGACGCAGGGGCCAGACCTGGCATCCAATGGGCAATCCCAAGGGGCTCGCCGCGACTTTCTCCGCGCCTGCCAGCAGGCATCCTGCCACGCCGGATCCCATCGCCGCACTCTTGATGAAACCGCGTCTCGATATCGTGCTCATGTCTATGGCTCCTCCGTTACATTTCCCAGCCCGCACGATACTCGCGGGTAAGGTGCTTGTTTGCCTCGGGAACGTTCGTGATCGTTGCATTGGACGAATCCCAAAGAAGTCTTCTGCCGCCCAGCCGCAATGAAACAGCCGCCAGGTTCATCGCGTCGGAAATCGGGCCCGCAAGTGTGAAATCCCCGTAACTGGCCTGGCCTCCTTTGAAAGCGCTGATCCAGGCCGAATTGCGGTTGCCCCGCTGGCGCGGGGCGGGCTCGGCCGGATTGTTGGCCGCTTGGTAAGCGCGCATCTTTGCTTCGGGTATCAATTGAGGTTCTTCCGCGCGGAAACCGCCGAGGATCTTCCCCTGGTCGCCAATAAACAGCATCCCTTCCTCATCGAGTTCCTTGTTCTCCGCGAGGAGCTCGTCAGGGGTGGGCGGCCTGACGCCTCCGTCATACCAGAAGATGTCCACGGCGCCTCGATTCCCTTTGGGCGCAAATCGCATACGAACCGTACACGCCGTGGGAAATGAATAATCGTTATTGATCCGCTCGCAAACCAGGTCTGAAACAGCACACACGTGGCTCGGAGCGGACTCCACAATGACAGGCGAATCCAGATCAAGGAGTTGGAATATGGGCCAGAGACTGTAGTGTCCCATGTCGGCAATCGATCCGCCCCCAAACTCATACCAGCCGCGGAAATTGGTGTGGGTGTAATTGGGGTGATACGGGCGCTCCAACGATGGGCCCAACCAGAGGTCCCAGTCGAATCCCGCAGGGATCGGAGGCGTGTCGGTGGGCACAGTCGCGAATTGAGGCCACATGGGACGGCTCGACCAGTTGTGGATCTCCCGCAGCGTGCCGATGGCGCCGCTCGTGATCATGTCCAGCGCCGGTTTCACACGTGAGCCGTCACTGGCCGGCAGGAAATGCGTGGCAATGTTCTTCGCGCGGGCGGTCTCGACGACGAGCCGGGCCTCCAACAGCCGATTCGCCAGCGGCTTGTGCATGACCACATTCTTTCCCTTTTTCAGGGCCGCGACAGCCGCGGCGGCGTGCGTGTGATCCGGCGTCATCACCTTCACCGCGGTCACGTCTTCTTCTTTCTCCAGCAATTCACGGAAATCCACATAGGTGGCGCATCCCTTGAACCGTGCCTTACCGCGCTGTTTGGCGTAATAGGTTTCGACAATCTCCTTGCCGACATCCCGGCCCCCCGGCGGATGGTTGATACCTTCTCTCCAACCGGGTTCCTGAAGCAGCTCCCGGACTACGTTCCGGACCTCGCCCTTTTCCCATTCCAGGTAGTTCTCGCCGTCCTTCTCGACATCGCACATGGCAACGACCTGGACGTCCGGGCTCGCAAGTATGCCGCCGATCTCCCGAACGGCCTGTGTCCCGAAACCGATGCAGGCCAAAGTCACTTTCTCGCTGGGCGCAACGAACCCCTGGCCGCCCAGCACATGTCGTGGGACGATAGAGATGCCGGCAGCTGCCGCGCCGCCCGCCTGCATGAACTGGCGCCGAGAAAGGTTGCCGTCAGCGTTTGTGTTTTCTGTGTGCGAAGGACTGTTTTTCATTGGAGTTCTCCCCACGGCGATTGCTAGTGCATCCGAACCCTCGGAATGACCTGCATGCCTGAAGTCCTCTGTCCTTGTGCCCGCCCACGCCCCGCATGGACACTCGAGCGATCAGCCCGCCTCCTCAATATTACCGGATTTCCGATTCATCCAGGTAATGGTTGCACGCTCATGCGCAGCCCCTTTCTCGGGGGCGGCCGAACAGGAACCTCATGGCTCATTTGGCCACGGATCCTTTAATCCCGCGGTTTACCAACTTGGCAATGCTGGCGATTGCTTGTGGAAAAGCTGTAGCCCTGGCAGGCGCCGCGACGTAGCGGGGCTGCCATTCGGGATGGAACTTCTCCTTGTAGCGGCGCAGGCCTTGAAAGTTGTAGAACCGCTCGCCATGTTCGAAGACAAGCGCTGCCACGCGGTTCCACAGGGGTGAAGCTTGCCGTTTCTCAATGCCAGAGAGGGGCGCCATGCCGAGATTCAAGTCCTGGAATCCTTGCTCTTTGCCCCAAAGCATAAGTCTAAGAAAGAGGTAGTCCATGACTCCGGCGGGAGCGTTTTCGGAATGGCGCATGAGATCTATGCTGAGCTCTTCCTTGCCCTTGGTTTCGAAGAGGTTCGCGAAGGCCACAATGCGTCCGTCCTGCCTCAGAATGGCATGACGAAACTGGACAAGGTATTTCGGATCGAAAAAACCGAGTGAGAACCCTTTCTCTCGTGTTTTCTTGTGACGCAGCCAATCATTCGAGATCGTCTCGAGTTCGGGCAGCAGGGCGGGCACCTCCTCACGCTCGACAATGTGAAAGGCCGTACTTTCGCGTTCGAGCCTGTTCAGGATATGGCGTTCCGTCTTCCGGCCCGAGCCATCGAGGGAGAAAGACGCGAGGTTTACGTGGGCTTCTTCGCCTATCTTGACGGACATCAGGCCCAAGTCGGCGTAGAGGTAAAGATTCTCGGGTCTGACCTCGTAGAAGACTTGCATGAGTCCCTGGCGATCGCAGAGTTCCCGGAACTGCCAGGCGAGTTCGCGCCGGACACTCTCCGGGCCGACAGGGTCGCCCATGGCAACCGCGCAACGTCCAGCCACATTGTACATGATGAAGCCGCAGTCCGAGGTGTCCACCACGAACCGTTTATCTCCCAGCAACGCCAAGAAGGCGCATGTGTCAGTCGATGTAGCTATGATCCTGCGTATGGAGCCGGACACAGACGTGTCCGCGGCAAGTTTTCCGGCTGGCGCCGGCCGCAGCAGTCGCGTCAACCCGAAACATGCGACCAGGATACCCACTCCGACAGCGGCTCGCAGTGATCGCGGGGCACTCTTACTGAACTCGAACTGCCACCAGAGTTGCGAGGAGTATTCGACATGCTTATGCGCGAACAAACCCAGCCAGAAACTACTGGCGAGGACCATAGCGACACCCACGGTCCATGCCAGGCCCAGGCGAGGAGACAAAAGCGAACCCTTGCGGTAAAACTCCCCTCGGCACGGCAACAACGCAGCCAGAATCAGCCCGAGGAGCACGGCTTCTTCGTAGTCCAACCCTTTGACGAGAGAAACCACTATGCCAACCAATAACAGCGCCACTACCCCCCAATAGGCCGCGTCGACGCGCCGCTGAAGCGCCCGGGCCACGAGAAGGAGCGCCACACCGACAAGGCTGGCTGCAAAATGAGAAGTCTCCAGGAGCGGCAGGGGGATCCTGGATTCAAGCAGAGCGATTCGCCCGGACGCCGGAGGAGACGCCCCGGAAAGGAGCAGAACGCATCCCGCAATAAGAGTCAGAAACGCAAAGGCATCGGGGGCGATTGGCGAGAGGGCCCGGATTGTCTGCGAGGCGCGGCCAAACACAATACGCCGTTGGGCAAGTTCATATATTCCGAGGACCGTCACGGCAAGTAGCAGAGGCGTCAGGTAGTAGAGCACACGAAACACGATCAGCGCGGTAAGAATGCGCGCGGAGGGCGCATAGGGCGTCAGACAAGCAATGAGGACCGTTTCAAACACGCCGAGGCCGCCGGGGACTTGGCTTACCAATCCGGCGAGGAGCGCCAACATGAAGAAACCGGCAAAGGAGGGAAAACCGATGGGCGTATCAAACGACATCAGGCAATAAGCAACCCACGCTGTTACAGATAAATCGGCGACGCCCACCAACACCTGGCCGATCGCGAGTCTTCCGGAAGGTAGCTCGAGGCGCCACTTTTTCCAGTGGAGGTTTGCACGCCCTGAAAGACTTGCTGCCAGGTAACATGCGCTTATACCGGTCAAGCCAACCCCGAGGGGAAGACGAAACTGCGCGGGGAAAAGCGGCGGAAACACACCCCTCGGTTCCAGGAGACACGCCGCGCCGCCCATCGCGGCAAAGCCCAACCACCCGGTGAGCGTACAGAAAGCGATAATACGGGCAATATCGCCCGCGGAAACCCCCCAGCTCGAATAAAGGCGGTAGCGGATAGCGCCACCGCTCAAGAAAGAATACCCCACGTTGTTGCTGAGGGCGTACCCCGAGAAGGATACCAGCGCAAGGCGGTGATACGGCATCGGAATAGAGGCATAGCGAAATGCCAACACGTCGTAGAGGGTCAGGATGAAGTACCCCAAAGCGGTAAGAAACGCGGCCAGTGCAATATGCCCAGAGGATATGGCGTGAAAGGCCTCGCGCAATTCCTGGTAGTGGACGTTGCGAAACTCGTGATGGATGGACATTCCCGCCGCCAAGAACGCCGCGATGCCCACTGCAGGAGCGGCCTTGTGCAAGATGGAGCGGAACGAATAGCCGCTGCTATCTATGGCCGTATTATCCATGCATGCCCGCCCTGTTTCGCGTCTCTTGCCTCATCCGAGACCGCGTCCACGAGATGTTGTTCGCATCTGTGAGTGCTCGCTGCTGCAATGAACTTACAGCCTCGGGTACGTGAACGTCAACGATGCTCAACGTAATCAAGAACTGCCGTGTGTGGTTGTCCCCAAAGCCCGGTATCGCCGCGTATCTGACGGCTGAGAATCTTGCCCTTTGTCAACAACTCATCGGGCTCAATAAAAACCAGCATTACCCAAGCCATCACCAGTCACTTGAATCTCTTCACTACCCTGGTGATAATCACGGCAACGGGCGCTGCAGTGTTACGCCGCCATCCGCTGCACTTCCTGACCGCCGCCCACAACGAGGCGTTCCGGCCGGCGCGGAGAAGCTGCGCGGCTGAAGGCGGGCGTCAGGCATGCGGGGATCCAGACGATGGCTGAAACGGTGCCGGCCCTTCGTCGGCTCGACAGGAGTGCCTACCCTGAATTGACCGGGTACTCGGACGAGGAGATTTGGCGCGACAATGAGGGCCCCGGTGCGCTCTATCTGGCCGCACGGCTCTCGCGCCACATGGGAGTGAAGAAAGGCGGTCTCGTTCTGGATCTTGGCTGCGGCAAGGGGGAGTCCTCGATCTTCCTGGCCAGGCATCTCAGCGTCCGCGTGGTCGCCGTCGATCTGTGGACAGAAGCAACGTTTCTTGCCGGCAAATTCACGCGTCGCGGCTACGGGTCCCGGATCCTGCCTCTTACGTTGGACGCGCGGAGACCCCTGCCCTTCTCAAAGGGTTTCTTCGATGCGGTCTTCTGCATGAACTCCCTGAGTTTCTTCGGCGGCGACGCGGATTCTCTACGCCGGCTTGTCAGCCACATCAAGCCGGGCGGTTCCCTGGTCGCCGGCGGGGAGTGCATGAGCGGGAAGTTCACGGACGAACAGAGACGCGACCCTCCGAAAGTCTACAGCTTCGCCGAAGGCGTATGGGAGAACGGCTTCCTGAAACTCCATTCGCCAGCGTGGTGGCGGGAGCTGTTCATAGCCTCTGAGGTCCTGGACGTGCGCGAATGCGCCGAACTCGACGATGGCGTCGTTATGCATGAAGAGATGTTGACTGCCGCTTCGCCGCGCGGGTACCTTGGGGTGAGTGCTGCACAGACGAGGGAGCTGGAAATGCGGCAAGTGCTGTACGGCCGCGAACATGACCCGCGGATGACGGTATTCCTTGCCGCTGCTTCGAGGAAGCGATAGCCCGACAAGGAGCTGGGTCCGGCGGCGGAGACGCCGCAGCTCAGCCCCAGCGCTGGCGTGAAAGGAACAGTATCCATGAACGCTCCGAAGGACAGCCATCCAGGGGATGGCGACAAGACCGACTCGCCGAGGGCGGAGGCGAGTCCTTGTCCGGACGCGCCCGAACCCATGGCCGAACCCCATCCCGAAGCCGGCGCAGTCCATGCCTTTGCTGGTATGGACTTTGTGTGGGTTCCGCCAGGGACCTTCCTGATGGGAAGTCCCCTCGGTGAGGAGGACCGGTATGAAGACGAGGTGCAACATCAGGTCGCCATTCCCGAGGGGTTCTGGCTGGGGAAGACCCAGGTGTCGCAGGCACAGTGGAAGGCGGTCACGAGGAGCCATCCGTCGGAATTCCAGGGAAACCACTTGCCGGTGGAGTGCGTAAACTGGAACGACTGCCGGGGATTCATTCAAAAGTTGAACGCGCAGAGTGAAGGGGTGTTTCGCCTCCCCACGGAAGCCGAGTGGGAGTATGCGTGCCGTGCGGGGACCACAACTGCGTATTGCTTTGGCGATGACGCATCGAACCTGGGCGACTACGCCTGGTATGACGAGAACAGCGAGCGCACGGCGCATCCGGTCGGCCGGAAGAAGCCCAACGGCTGGGGCCTCCATGACATGCATGGCAACGTCTGGGAATGGTGCGAAGACTTGGTTGTGTACCCCACAGACGTCAAAGGCGCCCCCTCAGGAGACTGCCGCGCGGTGCGGGGCGGGTCCTGGAGTGATTTTCCCAGAGCGTGCCGCTCGGCGAACCGGCCCAGCCATTTTCCGTTCAGCCGCCGCAACAACTGTGGGCTTCGATTGGCACGGAATCCGTAGGCTGGTCTACCCAATGGCCCTTTTGTCCTCTCGCCTCCAGGGACCTATGAGATAGCTTGACACGCGTCGACATCTGCAATTCGAAGCCGTGCGACTGAGTTCAGGAGCCAAAAACAACACAATCAGGCGCCATGGGCTGAGGATAGATTCCAGAGGAGGATGGGCTGTCTTTTCCAAACGAAAGAGAGCATGATGCCCGCAGATTGAAACACGGTCTTGGGTCCGTCCCAAAAACGGAAGCGAAACGCGACCCAGTTCATCGGACACCGTTATGACCTGGAGCGAATACTCTCACCATACGTATTGCCTCACTGGAATTTTGGTCTCATCGGAACTTGTTTGATCAAATAGGCAGGCCATCCAAGAGATGGCCTTCCCTTTCCGCCAGCGGATGGTTATGTTGCCCGATCAAGTGCTAGTTGCGAGAGATGCTCAGGCTGTTTGGCACGAACACTCTCTATTTCAATCGGGCCAGAGCAGTAAAGGGCGAGCAGCGCCATGATGAAAGGGCGTCCACTATGAAGAGGACATGGAAATACACTGTGGGGGCCGGTTTATTGGCTGTAACCGGTACGCTAGCGGGTTGTGCGACGACCTCAGAACTCTCTACAGCAAGCAACTGTTCTGGGGCGTTCGTGGAACCCTCGACCAGGACGGCGGCGCGGGAGAACTCTGAGAGACAACAGGTCAAGACATCGAACAAGATGTCCGCGGAAGAGCATGACAAGCTTCTCGAGGAGTACCAGCGCTTGAAACGGAGATTCTGAGGCCACGGCCTGAGTATGAAATCTAACATTCCTTCCTGGGAATCCGGCCGCGCACGGCCTATAATGCCGTTCTTGTCCGGCCCAACGAGGGAAGGAATGTGAGAATGAGGCAAAACTCTCCCCCCGAACCCGCAGGCAAATGCTCAATGGCCTGCGGGTGTTCCGTTGACCGGCGCACGTTTGTGAAGGCCGCTGGAGGCGGCGCATTGACTTTGCTGGCCTCGCGATTGCCTGCGATGGCAGGGCCGTTCGAAGCTGCGGATTTCGGGAAGCTCGTGCCACCCGACAAGAAACTCAGCGCGGACTGGGTCAAGTCGTTGTATGCGCGGGGCACGCCGACAGTCTACCGGGGCGAGGAGTTGAGGTACATCGGTATGCCGGTTGGGGGAATCTGCGCCGGACAACTCTACCTTGGCGGCGACGGCACACTGTGGCACTGGGACATTTTCAATCAGCCAATTGGTACGGGCGCCGGCCACTACGCGCATCCCATGGAGCCGGCGTCGTCAGTCGAGCAGGGCTTCGTGCTGAAGATTGGCGATCGTATCCACGCGCTGGACCGTACAGGGTTTGCCGATGTTCGTTTCCGCGGCGAGTATCCGATTGGCATCGTGGAATATCGCGACCCGGCATTGCCGGCAGAAGTAATATTGGAGGCCTATTCTCCGTTCATCCCGCTCAACGCCGATGATTCCAGCCTTCCAGTCACGATTATGCAGTTGACGGTCAAGAATACCAGCGCCGAAGCATTGGATGTGGAATTGACCGGGCGGTTGGAGAACGCGGTTTGCCTCTACCACCGCGGCCTTGCCGGCAAACGCCGCAACCGGATTGTGCGCACCAGCGGGCTTACGTTTCTAGACTGTTCCGCCGAGAAGAGCGACCAGCCCGCTGAAGCGCCAGAGCCCGACGTGGTCTTCGAGGATTGGGCCAAAGAGGATTACGACGGTTGGACCGTGGAGGGAACCGCGTTCGGCACAGGGCCCATCCTGAAACCGGCGATTCCCGACTACCAGGGAGACGTAGGCGGCGATACCGAGCGAGTCGTCAACTCGCACGCCACCGCGCCGGGCGGGGACGTCGCCGCAAAGGACGAAGCGATTGGCAAGCTGACGAGTCGTCCCTTCAAGATCGAACGCCGGTTCATTCGGTTCTGGATCGGCGGCGGCAATCACCAAGGCAAGACCTGTTTAAACCTGGTGATCGACGGAAAGGTCGTTCTCACGGCCACCGGCCAGGCGAATAACCGGATGTCGCTCCAAAGCTTCGACGTGCGCAAACTAAAGGGCCAGGAAGCCGTCATCGAAATCGTGGACGCCGAGAGTGGCGGGTGGGGCAACATCGGCGTCGGCAGGATCACATTTACCGATGAGTCCCTCGAAACCGGCGAGCTGGAAGAAATGCCCGACTTCGGAACCATGGGGCTTGGGCTGCTCGGGGACCTGCCTGACCAGATCTCCGGCGAGGCAGCCGCGCCGCTGGACGACAAGCTGGTCGGCGAAATCGGCCGCAGGTTGAGGCTCGACGCCGGGCAATCCGCCGCGGTGACGTTCATTCTGGCCTGGCACTTCCCGCACTTGACGATGGACAAGCTACCGGGCGGGCGATTTTACGCGACGCGGTTTGCATCGGCGGCCGCGGTCGCGCAGTACGTGAACGATAACTTCGCCCGTTTGTCGGGCGAGACGAAGCTATGGCGGGACACATGGTATGACTCCACGCTGCCCTACTGGTTCCTGGACCGCACGTTTCTGAACACTTCCATTCTTGCCACGTCAACGTGCCACCGGTTCAAGGACGGACGATTCTACGGTTGGGAAGGAGTCGGCTGCTGTGCCGGCACATGTGGACACGTTTGGCAGTACGCCCATGCTGTCGCGCGGCTATTCCCGGTGTTGGAACGCGACACGCGCGAACGGGTGGACTTCGGTCTGGCGCTCGCGCCGGATGGCGCCATCCGGTTCCGCGGCGAGCACAACGATATTCCAGCAATTGACGCGCAATCCGGGGCCATATTGCGGGCTTACCGGGAGCATCAAATGTCGGCGGACCCGGCGTTCTTGCGCAGGAACTGGGCGAACATCAAACGCGCAATGGAATGGTTGATAGCCAAAGACGCGAACGGCGACGGAATTATCGAGGGCAACCAGCACAACACGCTGGACACGGACTGGTTTGGCCCGGTGGCATGGCTGAGCGGTTTGTACGTCGCCGCATTACGGGCCGCCGAGGAGATGGCGCGCGAGGCCGGCGACACGGAATTCGGGGAGCGGTGCCGGGGCATCTTCGAAAAGGGGCGGCAGAACATCGTCGACCGCCTGTTCGATGGCGAATACTTTATCAACAAGCCTGACCCCATGCACCCCGACGCGATTAACTCGGGCAGCGGTTGCGAGATCGACCAAGTAATGGGCCAGAGCTGGGCTTGGCAAATCGGGCTGGGACGGGTGTTGCCGCAGAAAGAAACGCTGTCGGCGTTGCGTTCGTTATGGCGTTACAATTTTACGCCCGATGTCGGCCCTTACCGGGAGGCGAACAAGCCGGGACGCTGGTATGCGATGCCTGGCGAAGCCGGTTTGTTGATGTGCACTTTCCCGCGTGCAGACTGGAATTATGACCAAGCCAAAGGGAAAGGGGCGGACTGGGCCGCCGGGTATTTCAATGAATGCATGAACGGCTTTGAATATCAGGCCGCCGGGCACATGATCTGGGAGGGCTTGGTGCAGGAAGGGTTGGCGGTAACGCGCGCCGTGCATGATCGGTATGACGCGTCGCGGCGAAACCCCTGGAACGAGATCGAGTGCGGCGACCATTACGCGCGTTCGATGGCCAGCTACGGTGTTTTCCTGGCGGCGTGCGGCTTCGAGTACCACGGACCCAAAGGGCACATAGGCTTTGCGCCACGACTTACACCCGAGAACTTCAAGGCGGCATTCACGAGCGCCGATGGCTGGGGAACGTTCCGCCAGACCATTAGTGACAAGAACCACGAGGCGGAGATTGAGCTACGGCTCGGTACGCTTCACGTGCGGACGCTGGCATTGGCGACAGCGGCGGAACCGCGAATCGTGACGGTGACGGTTGCCGGAGACAAAGCCGCCAACGAACATCGTATGGAGAATGGCCGGCTGCTAATCACCCTGACCGACCCGGCCCGCATCGAAGCTGGAGACAAGATCAACATCGCAATCTCGTAAATAGATGCAGGACGCTTGAAAGGATTCATCGTCCGTTTGAACAAATATAACTCATTCATGCAAAGGGGCTTGCGAACTTTGATGAGGTTCGGAAGAATGGCAGGTATCGGCGAAAGGCTGCCCCGCCTTCTTTCTGCTTTGAATACGCGTCTTGCCTGTGCCGCCTGTCTGTTTTCGCTCGCTCATCTTGCCTATGCCCAAACGCTTACCGTCTGGGACGGCTCGGAATCCAGCCTCTCTGCGTGGTCGGCGCCAACCGGGCTGCGCACATCCATCCTTGATGGCCGCCTCTGCCTGAACATCGAACAGCCCGATTCGCGCATCACGCGCTCCGAAATCACCTGGACCCCCTCGCCGACGGACACGTTTGTGATTAGCTACCGCGCCGAAGGTTTCACCGTCGCAACCACGGCCGGGGAGATTTTCTACCAGAATGACGCGCATGCTTTTGCGGACACGTTCTACGTCAACCTTCCGTCACTCGTGCTGGATGGGCGGCCGCATGAGCTGGTCGTGCCCGTTCGCGACTATCTGAGGTCAGGCATCGGCGATTGGGTTGGAAACGGGCCGATCACGTCGTTGCGCATGGATCTTGTCGACCAGGCTCCTGGGCGCATCGAGATTGAATCCATTCTCCTAAGCGCGAGCGTGCGTGGAATCACGCTTGACGAAATCGAAGCCGCAGCGCAGGTGAAGTATCTGTTCCCGACCAACGCATTCACTCGGCAATCCAATGGTGCGTTCGAACGGAACGTGATTCTCCCCGAGGGCGAATATACGGTTTGGGCGCATTTCCTGGACACCGAACTCGGCCAGCGACAATTGAATGGTTGCACCATCAACGGGGCGCTCGTCGAACCGCCTGCCCTTCCGAAAAGCGGCCAGCATGCGTGGGCAAAAGCCGGCAGTGTTTCCGGCGGCCCTTTACGCCTCGGCATCAACCAGCCGCCGTCCGTCCTCCTTGACGCCATGCTCGTCGCCCGCGGCGCCGAACCTCCTCACGATAAGCCTCTCATCCTTCGGGAAGCGCCCGCGAGCGCCATTATGCCATCCGCTCCGGAGCACAAACCTGGCGAAGACGAGACGCTGCAACCACGGCCTACCGAATGTGTCTCGTGCGAATTCCGAGACGTCGTCAACGCAGGTGAAAACCAGGAGGTCACGTTGGTGTTTCGCTCCGAAACGCCTGTGTCCGCCGGCGAGGTCGTGACCCTCCGTGCTTGTCCGCCCGGGAGCAGTAAGGCGTTACATTCCGTCCAGTGTACGCTGATCGCAGAGCAATGCACGCACAGTGACGATGGCATGGTGACGGTTACAGGCCTCTCCCTGCCCATATCGCGCTGGCTCCCGTCCCTGCCCCTCGAGCTGCGGTTCGAGTTGGACGGCAGGCAACTCACCAAGATGCCCGCAAACCTTATCTTTGCCTATCACAACGACCCGCCCCGCGAAACACTCGAGAGCCATGTCGACGCCTCAGGGAACGTACCCCGGCTGGTCGTCAATGGAAAACCTATCTATCCGTTGATCGGAAACGCGGGCGGTCGCGATATCCCCCGCACGCGCGAAGCGTTCAAGCGTGCGAATTTCAACATCGAATCCAGTTGGATCGATGGCTTGGGCTCCGATCAATGGTGGGTGGGGCCGGATGCGTATGATTTCACGCCGGTAGACGCCAAGATCGTCGAAGCGCTCGACTTCGATCCCGCGCTTTTGGTTCTGCCTATTGTCTGGGCCGCCCCGCCGGATTGGTGGAAGGACGTTTACCCCGATGAGATGGCTCGATTCAGCGATGGGACTACCTGGAACTACTACCGCTCCGCCCACTCGTTCTCGTCCGAAATCTGGAAGCGCGACGCGGCCGCCGCCCTCTCGGCTTTCGTGCACCACGTTGAATCCATGCCCTACGCTTCGCGCGTGCTCGGCTACTGGATTATCGGCGGCGTCTCGGCGGAATGGCAGGGTTGGGGCTGCCATGCCTCGCACGAGAATGGGCATCTCATGGATTACAGCCCACCCGCGCAGGCCGCATTCCGTGCATTCCTTCAACGCGCGCATCCCGATCGCGCCGCGCAGTTCGCCACTGCGCAAGTTCCATCTATCGAGCAGCGCCTGGCCAGCGAGCTGGGGATGTTTCGCGATCCGGCCGCCGCGCAGATGGTCATCGACTACGACGCATATTATTCCGAGAGCGTCGTCGACGGCATGCTCCATTGCCTGCACGCCGTTAAAGAGTCCTGCGGACGCAAGAAGATCACGGGCGTCTATTTTGGCTATTCAATGGAATACGCCAACATGAGCTGGGCGCACCACATGAGCGGGCATAACTCCCTGCGCAAAGCGCTCGATTCGCCGGATATCGACTTCTTCTCCGCGCCGCCGAGCTACGCCGTCCGCAAACTGGGTGAAGACCAATCCTGGATGTGGCCGTTCAGGGCCATGCAGAAGGCCGGCAAGCTGGTGTGGGTTGATGACGACACGCGCACATACTTGTCGGGGGAGTGTGGCTATTCGCCGTTGATCAACCCGGAGGAAACAAGGGAGGGACTGCGCAGAAACTTCGCCAAGGTCTTGTGCCGCCTGTGCCCCCTGGGGTATCTGCCGATTGAATCCGGTTTGGAACTCGATGACGCCGGTGTGGCGCACGATATCCGCATCATCCGGCGTGCCGGTGAACTTGCGCTGGCGAACAATGTCGAGCGCCACCCCGAAATCGCGGTCGTCATAGACGAAGACAGCGTCAAGTACCTCAAATACGATGCCGAGCGGCTGCCCTCCGGCGAGGTCGACCGCATCATCGGTTGGAACGGCAACGTTGCCAACACGCCCCGCAGTGTCAACACCCTCACGGGCGACCTTATCAGCTATCAGCGCGACCGCATCGCGCGTATCGGCGCGCCCGTTGACTACCTGCTGTTCAGCGACCTCCCGAAGTACGAGCACGTCTACAAGCTGTTCATCATGTTGAGCTGTCTTCAATACGACGAAGCCGAATTGCAGGCCGTCCGCGACAAACTCCAGGCCAAGCCCGCGACAGTCCTCTGGTGTTACGCGCCCGGGTTCATCCACGAAGGAACGGCCACTGTGCAGAACATGGAGGCGCTGACCGGCATAAGCCTTGCCATGCTGGACGCCCCTTCGTCGCCGCAAACGAACATTGTCGATCTCACGACGCCGTTTTGCGGACCGGCTCTGGATTCAACGACCTTCGGTGTCGAATACGCCTTCGCACCGCTATTCCACGTGGTTGACGACCGCGCAATGGCTCTCGGGCGGTATTGTGATACCGGCAAGATTTCACTCGCGGTGAAACAGGTTGGCGTTTCCACCTCCATCTTCTGCGGCTCCAACAAACTAAGCGCCGGCCTCCTGCACAGTATTGCTGGAGCCGCGGGCGTCCACCTCTATAGTGACAGCCTTGAGCCCTGCGACGCCAATGATCGGTTCGTCTATCTGCACAGTTCCCAAACCGGACCAAAAGCCGTCGCACTGAGACAACCCGGCGACGTTATCGACGTCTACGAAGGCAAGCTCTTGTTCGAAAACGTCGACCACTTCACCATAGACATGCCGTTGGAAACCACAAAGCTCTTCTACATCGGCGACGGGGACGCGTTTATGAGGTTCATGGACTACCCGTCTCTGTGAGAACCGCATTTCGCGGAGGGATGCGCTGGGAGGCTGCGGTTTCCCCCGCAGGTTCAAAAGACTCAGCCGGGCTTCAAATCCCTTTCTCAGCATGACGGAAGGCCGGTGAGCCGGACGAGATTTGAACGTATCAAGCGGAGACACGGCTCGGCGCGTACGGCTCAGAGTGACGCCGTGGAAACGAGAATACCGTTGTCTGCAGGAATGTCCCGGCGCTATGCGTGCAACCAGGCTAGAATCCGTGCCTCGTCATCATCCTTCCAGGGCACGACGTCTTCGGGTTTGAGGTCGTCCCACCCGCTGAAGATGCGCGCCATGGTTTCCTTGTAGGTCTTGGCTTTCTGCTGCTCGTCACGCCACTGAGCGAACGATTCGCGATCGTAGGCCTTCACCTTCGCGTCCACAGCCTCATAGTCAACGATGCGGCGCAAGAGCGCATCCATCTCCCCCACAACCGCGGATTCGGTGCCGGCGCGATTCCACACTTCGTCGGGATCGTCCTTCAGGTTGAAGAGTTGCGATGGATGGCCGACATAAACAATATACTTCCAATCGCCTCGGCGAAGCATGAAGGTTCCCGTGTTGAGCGTGGTGTCGTGAAATTCGCTCAAAACCCAGTCTGGCCTGTTGGACGACGTCCCGATCAGTTCCGGCATCAACGAATGACCGTCCAGTCCGTCCGGGGCGGCGATGTTGGCCATGTCCATCAGCGTGGGATAGATATCCACGAGCGATACGGGCGCCGTCACCTCGGAGCGGCGCTGCACGTCAGGGCCCGCAATAATCAGGGGAACACGCGCCGATGATTCATAGTGGTTCATTTTGTAGAACTGGCGGTGTTCGAGGGCGTTTTCGCCGTGATCGCTCGTGAAGATCACGTACGTGTTGTCCGCGAGGCGCGTGCGCTCCAGCGCCGCGAGAATCTCGCCTGACATCGTATCGACCTCGGCGCACATGGCGTAGTAGGTGCGCCTGACGCGCTGCACCATGTCCTCCGAGAAACCGTGCATCCAGTTCTTGACCGCACGCTGATAGGCCATGACGGGGTGATCTTGTCTGTCCGCCGGAGGAATCGTTACACCGCGCTCGTCAATCAACGCATAATACCTGTCCGAAGTCATGAACTTGGGATGCGGCGCGCTGACCCCCAGGTAGAGCAGGAAGGACTTTTCCGGCGACTCGGCGGCATCTTCGAGCCACGCTACGGCGCGCTCCGTGTTCTCCCAGTCCTTTAGATGCACCCGCGCCTCGCCGCCTGCGACCAACTCGGGACCGGCCATTCGGTACTGAGGCCGCGCAATATCCGCCGACCGCGTCCATGCGGACACGCGTGCCCGGACTGAGTGCGCTCCGGATAGATAGTCTTCTTTTCCGTAGGTCTGTGTGCGATATCCCGCCGCATCGAGTTGCGTGCGGAATGTCGCATCATTTGGAGACAGTCCCTTGTAGTTGTTCCATCCTTCACAATGATAGGTGTGCCGCCCGCTCCACATGCTCGCCCGCGACGGACAACAAATTGGATTGTTGCAGTAGGCGTTTCGGAACAGAACCCCGCGATCAGCCAACGCATCCAGGTTGGGCGTGGCTTTGCGCATGGCGGGATGGCCCATGCATCCGAGCACACGGCCGTCCCAGCTGTCGGTCTGGATAAACACAATGTTGGGCCGCCGCGATGCACGGTCTGCAGGGACACTCGGCACAGCACCCGATGCCAACACCGTCGAAGCCGCCAAACCTGCTTTCTTCAAGAACTCTCTACGACCCAGGCTGCCAGCCGCCATTGTCCAGTCCTCCTCAACGAGGCAAAAAACGCCATCGGATATCCCCGATTATCGATTGTCCAGTCAGACTTCCTCTACAACCTTCATTCCAGTCAAATGGGCGAGATGGCGGATCGTTCGGGTGTGGTCGCCGTAGTACGCCACCCGGTGCAACGAGGCATAGTAGTCCTTGGCGCTCTCGCCCAGGGCCCCGCCGCCCCAGTTTTCGAGCAGTTTGTCGGCGTCGTTTACCTCGGCGGCGATTTCCGTCCGGCAACCGCGCTCTTCACCTTTGGGAACCTTGGGAACTTCGATGATCTTTCCTGTAAACATCAACAGGGTGTCAAGATGGACCAGTTTGGTGAAGGTGACTGTCTGCCCGATGCGATAATGCACCTCGGTCACCGCACCGCCACGGACCTCCGCATGCCTCCGAAGCAGGTAGGGCGACCTGGGGCTCTCAGGGCCTTCCATTCGCAACGGAGCCGAGCAGTGAGAGAGGTGAAACGCGTTCTTGGACGTATCCACGCCCGCCGCATTGCCAAGGAAACCGGCCCGGTTCAGCGCGTGCCGGAAGATCAGCATTGTGAGGAGGCAGTCCATGTCCCCGTCGCAGGCCGCGGGGATGCCCCGGTCGTTAAGACGTGAAAAGCCCAGGCATGGAAAACCGCGCTCGAGCCAGCGCATACACGTCCCGACGCATAGTCCGTCAGCATGGTTTTCGGCGATCAACTGGTCCAGAGTCAGGCTTGCCCTGGCGGCCTTGATTACGTCTTCGCGAGCCGGTTCGACGATACTCTCGGCCTCGTCGAGCCACGTTTTCGCCTCGGTCTCCGCGGCGGCGGCGTCCACCTTCGCCATTACCTCGTCGTAACGCCCTTCGGCGATCTGCACGAGTTCGACCCCGAGCCGTTCTTTTACCTTATCCGGCGCATAGGACTCGGGCGTGCCCTTGAACGGCGGGGAAACGAGTACCCGGCTTCGCCGCAATAGCGGAGCCACCCTCAGCAATGCCGCTGCCCGCTCCAGGTCGTCGTAGTCGGTGCTGTTATACAGCGTGATCCGCTGTCCTTCCTCGCGCCACGGCTTCACCAGGCACCAGTCGTGCCCGCCAACGACAGGGAGGTGAAACAGAGCCACTGGCCGGCGCTGTTCGAAGATCGTTGGCATGACTCTTTTCGGGCCGAAGATGTCCGCGCTGATTGCCAGCACGGGAGCGTCGGGACCCGCTTCGTAGAGCAACCGACCGGTCTGCTCGGCATTACTCGCTTGGCCGACGACGAATTCCACGTTGCCAAGGTTCTTCTCTGCTTCGGCCAGGCGCTTCCGCACGGCCGTGATCTCCGCTTCTGACGGGGTCCAACTGCGCTCCCCCGGCTCACCAGCAATAATGGCGCAAATGCGAACCTTGGAATTGGCAACGGACGCGGAACTTGACGTTTCGGAGGCGGCCGCCAAATGGCCCGTTGCCAGCGCTATCCCGCTCACCGCGCTTGCCCCCAGAAACTGCCGGCGTGTGCAATGCGTACACATAAACCATCCCTCCTCTTTTGTCGCCGGCCGGCGCGGACCGCGCGCCGATGTCTCGGCGCCGGAACCCGGCTTGTCGTACGTCCCCTCATTCATCCGACGTTTCCTGCGCGGACCTTGACGGATCCCTGAATGTAAGCTGTGGCAATCGATGGCAATAATAAGAATGCCCTGTAGCCATTTGAGCAGAAGTCCCGGTTGGATCTCAAACTCCGGGCTCGATAGACGGCACAGGCAGAATGTCCCGCAGTCGATACACTTCATCATCGCTGGCTCTCTCGCCGATTTTCAGAAGAGACCCCGGCTCCATGGCGATCGCAGCATCCGACCTATGCTGAGACAAGCCCGGTCGAATCCGCTGTGAGCCAGAGGCGCCCCCCCTGCCCCGCCAACAGGCTCGGAGATGGCATGGATCGGAATGAGCCAGGAACCGTCCTCGATGTGCAGCGCCGGGGGACGTGAAAACGCTGAACGCTCTCAACGTCGAGCGAGCGCCTCGTAGTACTCGCGGTCGAATCGTGCAAGCTCGTCGGGAAACTGGCGCCACATGCGGCTTTGCCGCCACAGCCGTGCGTGATTTCGAAGAGCGGCCTCGATATGCGCCGAGGTCGGAACCACGAACTGGTAACCCGACGCTCCCGTGGACCCGTAGTAGCACCACATGCCGACACTGTTGCTGATCTGATGCCCGCTGACCGAGTACCGAAGGAAGGGATCGAGCTCAGAATCGCCGCGTCCCGCTTCGCCGCGCAGGCAGAAGTCCGCGTACGCAAAGACAAACGGGAGGTACACGTCCACGCTGCCGAATGGGTCGGTGCTCGAGTGCAGGTATAGAATCTTGTCTCCCAACAACGCCCGCGCCTGCCGCATGGACTGATACCCGACCCGAAAATCGTCGCGCAGCGGACACCACCCATCGAAATACAGCCCGTCCAGCTGGTACTGGTTCAAGACGCGTTCAAACTCGCCAAGCAGGTCAGGCGCGCTCGAATAGTAAGGGATGCAGTACACGACCACCTGAAGGCCGACTTGATGCGCGTCATCCAACATCCGCACGAAGGCGTCCGGGTCCATGGGCTCATGACGATCCGTTTCCCACGGCTTCGGATGGGCGTAGGAGCCGCCCGGGGGATCTTCGACCCATTCCGGCGCATCCCTCCAGATCTCTTCGTGCAATGCGAGAATCTGGCAATGCTGCGCTATCTCTTCGAGCGACGCCCGCGACGCGTAGCGTTCCGTGATCTCATTATCCTTGAGGAGATAATACAGAATGTCGTGCGATATCGACTGGCCGATTCGTTTTGGATTCTCGGAGCGGGGCGGACACAGCGACACCCACAGTTCGTCCCATCGCGCGAGATGACAGCGGAAAGACCAGGGCTTTTCCTTGTCGAGGAACTCTGTTGGACGCGGCGGGATGGAGAAGAAACCGCATCCACCGAGCTCGTCCAGCAACAACCGGTTGCCCCGGAGCTCCCTGCGGTACACCGGGTCGAAGAAACACTGGAAAGAAAGCTTCATGTTTTGCTGGGGTTCGAAGATGAGCACCGAATCCCCCTGGACGGTGATACGGAGACCGTTGCCTTCGAGGGTGCAGCGGAATGGCGTTCGTTCCGAGATGCGCCACGGAGCGAAATGCCCGTCCAGCGACAGGCTCAGGAGTTCACGGTCCGCTCCGAGGCGTTGGCGCATGTGCAGCACGTTATCCGGGTCCAAGGTTACTTCGCTCCCGGGCGTGAGGATATGGAATCTGCCACTTTCGGTGCTCACATCCTCGATCCCCATGCCCATCAGGACCTCGTTGGATGTTGGATATTCAGCACCCCTATTCGCAGGCGCTGCTCCCGGAAACGCACAAACCAGCGGAACAGACGACATCGCGGTGAGCAGGCGCCTTCGGGAAATCGTTGGGTCTTCTGTATACGGACCGGTGGGCTCGATCATGATGCTGGTCCTTTCCTGGTTTCTCCCATATCGCCTGTTGGGATCTCCGCCTGGCGCGTACGGGAATCATAACGATCGCACCGGATGATAATGAAAAGACTGAATCAGAAGGTTAACGATTTGAAACCCGTATGGTCAAGAAACTCAACCAAGCATTGAATCCCTTTCTCAGCAAGACAGGGAACCGGTAAGTCATGCGGGAGCTCGCCCGATTTGAGGCGGAGACACACCCTGCGCGGCTGCCGTGGTCATGCTTGTGCGCCATAGAAACACATCCTCCCCATACGAATCCGGCCGGATTCGAGTCAAAAGTTCCATGCGGCCTCGCAGCGAGAGCATGCCCCTGAGACATTCCTGGCAGGCGGCCCTTTCTCGCTCCCGAGAAGTCCGCCAGCATTGTACGCCATGGAAGTCCTGCGCTAAGATACCGGCTGCCGCCGGGCCGATGAACAGCAACTGCATGTAAGGAGAAGCGATTATGTCACTGAAATCAAACAGCGAAGTAACGGGGCCAGGCGCGTTACCTGGGGTCGTGCTCACGCTGTTGCGCGTGCTCATCGGCTGGCATTTCCTTTACGAGGGCATTGTAAAACTTGCCGCGGACAGTTGGAGTGCCGGCAGTTACCTCGCGGGGTCGCGCGGCGTTTTCGCGGGCTTCTACCACTGGCTGGCGGCCACTCCGGAAGCGCTCCGTCTCACGGACCTGATGAATATGTGGGGCCTGACCCTGCTCGGGGCCGCGCTGATTCTGGGGCTGTTCACGCGCACCGTGTGCGTGCTGGGCGCGCTGCTGCTCTCCTTCTATTACTTGGCCTATCCGCCGTTCGCCGGGCTCGACTTTGGCGTACCCGTGGAGGGCCATTACATGATCGTGAACAAGACGCTGGTCGAACTGGCGGCGCTGCTGACATTGACCGCCGTGCGGCCCGGTACCCAACTGGGGTGGGATCGTGTTGTGCGCCTCGTTTGGGAGAGGAACAAACGAGCAGCCAACGCTCAGAGCCCCGTTGCCGGAACCGCCCCACTCTCAACGCGCCGCGAGGTGCTCGCCGGCCTCGCGACTACCCCGCTGCTGGGCGCATTCGCCTGCGCCTATAAGCGCCAGCACGAGCAGGAATCGCTCGACGCCATGTCCGGCGCGACCATCGTGCTGCGCGACACGACCCTCGCCCAGTTGAAGGGATCCTTGCCAAAGGGCGCCATCAAGGACCTGAAGTTGAGCCGCATCATCCTGGGCAACAACCTGATCGGAGGCTGGTCCCACGCGCGGGACCTCATTTACGCATCCGAATTGTTCAAGGCATACAATAACGATCGAAAGGTCTTCGAAACGCTCATGCTCGCCGAAAAAGCCGGAATCGATACCATGGTCGTGGTGAACGACCAGTTCCCACTGTTCAATAAGTACAAGCGGCTCATGGGCGGTAAACTACAGACCATATGCCAGACGTTCCCGGCGGAAAAGGACCTGTTCACGGACATCGACAAGGCCATCGACAACGGCGTGACAACGCCCTACTTCCACGGAGGGACCGCAGACCGGTTCGTGCAGCGAGGGTGGATCGAGCAGGTTGGCAAGTGCGTCGAGCATATTCGGCGCCAGGGCTATCCTGCGGGCATCGGAGCACATTCAATCCAGGTGCCCATCGCGTGCCAGAAGGCCGGTATCGTTCCCGACTACTATGTCAAGACCTGTCATCACGACAGGTATTGGTCTGCTACACCGCGCGCGAACCGTACCGAGTTTTCAGTGGAGCTAAGCCCGTCCGGCGATCACGACATGCCATACGACAATATGTTCGACGTGTTCCCCGAACAGACTATCGAGGTCATGAAGAGCATCGAAGTGCCATGGATCGCCTTCAAAGTGCTCGCGGGCGGCGCGATTCACCCCACGGACGGTTTCCACTACGCGTTCAAGAACGGCGCCGATTTTCTGTGCGTGGGCATGTTCGATTTCCAGATCGTGGACGATGTCAACATTGCCATGGACACCCTGGAAGCGTGCAAGGAACGGGAGCGGCCCTGGCGCGCGTAAGAAAAAGCGTAGCGCCGCGGCAGTGAGAAATGCAGTGTGCCCGGTTTGGGTCGGGAAAAAGAGCAACGGTTGAAGGAGTACATGAAATGAGTATCACTGAGCCGAGTCGAGGATGTACACGCCGCAGTCTGATTCAGTGCGGGGTTGCCGCCGCCGCGGCTTCGGCACTGTCGGGCTGCGCTACGCGGCCGCACACGTGCGGAGCAGCCCTTGGAAAGTCCCTTGTGCAAGACGGCGTCGTGCTTTTTCAGGGGGACTCCATAACGGACGCGGGACGGGACAAGGAGAACGCCTCTGCAAACAATTTTCGAGCGTTGGGACAGGGGTATGCGAACATGATCGCATCGGCTCTCTTAGGCGGGCACGCCCCCCTGCGCCTGCAGTGTTACAACCGCGGGATCAGTGGAAACAAGGTGCCCGATCTGCAGGCTCGTTGGCAGGCGGACACGATCGACCTGAAGCCTGCGGTGCTGAGCATACTCATTGGAGTGAACGACATCTGGCACAAGCTGGCGGGTAAGTACAACGGCACCGTGGCGGACTATGAACAGGGGTTTACAAAACTGCTTGCCGATACGCGCACGGCTCTTCCAAAAACCCGGCTCGTGATCTGTGAACCCTTCGTGCTGGAGTGCGGAGCGGTCAACAAGGAATGGTACCCGGAGTTCACCGAGCGGCGCGCGGTGGCAAAACGCGTCGCTGAGGCAGCAGGGGCTGCGTGGGTGCCATTCCAGGCCATGTTCGACGAGGTGGTCAACGATACGACCCCTCCCGCCTACTGGGCGGGCGACGGCGTGCACCCCACGATGGCGGGCCATGCCTTGATGGCCAAGACCTGGCTGGGCGTGACAGGGCTGGGATAGTTCGCGCGGGGCGCAGGCCACTTTCCCGGGAACACCACATCGGAGGAATGTTCTCTCAGCCTTCTGATCAGGGCGCCGTTGCCATGCCTGAGATTTCGTCCGGCCCGAGCCAGTCCGTGCGCTGAGCGGAATCTCATGCTGCGCATGTGGCGCCCGGTCTGCGCATTCAAATTCGGGCATCCGGGTGCTCGCGGAACGATTCTTACGCCTAAGCCGCCGGTTCGAACCCGGACCCCGCGACAGGCCGCTCTTCTTCATCATGCCCAACGCTTCAGGGGATGGGAACGGTCTTCCAAGGGTATGGCCACGCGCCCGCCTTGAACGCACGAACCAAATACGGCCTGGATCAACTCCCACGACGCGAGGCCGTCGTGCACGCTGAAGGCCGGGCGGCGATTTTCCTCGATGGCGCTGATGAGGTCGTCCGTGATGACCTTGTTGCGCTCGCGGAGCGGATCCTTGACCTCGACGGCAGGGGCGTCCGGCAACGGCTTCCAGTTGACGGCGTTCCCGCCGGGGGCCCAGGCCGAATCGTCGAACCAGTGCACGCTGACCGCCTCGTCGCCTCGAGGAATGCGGATGGAAACGATTCCGCGGCTTCCGTAGATGTCGATGCCGAAGCGGCCACCGTTTCCGTCGGGGTTCTTCATCGAATCGAAGTATCCGGCGGTGCCGCCCTGGAACGCGTACATCGCGTGAACGCGCTCGCCCACGATGGGCCCGAGCGGCTCGGTTGCCGCGCGCACGTCGGCAGGCGTGGCCGCGCGGCCATCGACGGTGACGTTGGCAGTGCACCACGCCGGCGAACCGCCCATGAAGAAGCGCATCAGGTCAAGCACATGGGTGCCGAGCACGATCAGATCCTCTCCGCCGGCGCGGTGGTCCTCCTTGCCGCGGGCGCGCGCCTCCAATACCGTGCCGATGAGACCCTGCTCGCACACCAGCTTCTTCGCGTGCTGAACCAGCGCCATGCCACGAAAGTTGAAGGCGATTGCCCACTTCAGGTTCTTGGCCTCGATAGCGGCGACCATTCCGTCGCCGCTTGCCAAGTCGTCACAAAAGGGTTTCTCGATGAACCCGTGAGCGCCAACCTCGGCGCAAGCCAAGACGTAGTCGCGGTGGTTCACCGTGCATCGCGGCCCTACCGCCACCAGGTCAGGCCTCTCTTTCTCGAGCATCTCGCGATAATCCGCGTACGTGCGCTCGACGCCCACCTCCTTGGCATGCTGTGCCCGGCCGCCCTCATCCGGATCCGCCAATGCGACGGTTGCCACGTCGTCCCGCAACGCAAACGCGTACTGGATGCAGTGCCCATAGCCGCCCATCTTGCTGTCGCCGATGATGCAGGCCTTGTACTTCTTCCCTGACCCCGTGCCCGCTATCGCGGCCGCGGCCATAGCGGACGACGCCGCGATGAATTCCCGGCGGTTGAGATGCATTTCCGGTCCTCCGTGTTGTCCAGAACAGACGCCCGCAGCATAGGCGAGCGATGGGACGTCGTCAAGCGAAGCCGCCCTTCGCTGTCCTCCAGACCTCAGATGTACCGTAACCTGCACCGTACGATTTGCACGCCGCGCGCTTCCTGTGGCATATGTGCATCGGAGCCGGTGGCAAACAAGGTCCAGCCCGTTCCAACAACCCGGCAGCCGGCACTCATAGCCCGGATGCCGGCGGGTCGAATCGGGTCCCCTCTCCACAAGTACAGCGATTCCGTGGTGCTCTCGAGATTGAGGCGGAGAACGGGTGGGTGTGCCCCTGCCGTCGCACGGCGCTTTCAGTAGTTTGGGGTACTTTGCGGCCGGCCGGCAAAAGAAAAAACCCCGGAAATGCCTTGTTTTCTGGGGTTTCTATGTGTATGGTGCCGGAGGAGGGACTCCTTCCTCGCCCCTATAGTTGAATGACTCAGGGTCTGAGCGCCCACGCAATGTCTGCTTTTCAGGTTCCTACAAATACCCGAGCGCCTCGAGCTGGGCCTTCCGCACCGTC
>DAOLNV010000043.1:0-6961 GCA_035416745.1 Candidatus Hydrogenedentota bacterium
GCAAACAAGAAACATACCAAATTCTGAATCCCATGTCAAGAAAGCGATACAGAAAAAACCCCGCCGCCAGGATGCGGAGGTTTTGAGATAGCGCCAACCTGCTGAATCTATGTGAATTAGGAACGGTATTCTCCCGCTTTCCCGGTCGACGCACAATTATTTCTTTAACTGAAATACCGCCCGCATTCGTCCGGATATTTCCCGGCGTGGCGCCCCCACAGCCAAACGGCGCACTCATCCACCCACAGCACGAACAGCACGGGATTGCAGCACCAGACGTTCGGGCAACGGGACGGCGCTTCCAACCCGTTCAAAAACCGTCCCCAATTCGCATTTCCCCGTGACGGCCTCTACAATGGGCTTCAAACCGCACACCAACACAAGGGACGCCGCCATGAAGTGCCAAAATCTCCTCGCTGTGCTCACTCTATTTTCCGTATTCCTTGCACCGCTCGCCAAGGCCGCCGACGCGCCGCCGCGCGACCAGCTCGGCCGCGAAGTGAAACTCCGTATCGTCGTTGACAAGGTCATGCAGCCCGAAGCGGACTGGAAAACCGAGGAATGGATGGTCGAGGAGAGCGCCAAGGCCGGGTTTAACGTTTACTCGCCCCGGATCGGCTTCGATGATTTGGCTGCCGTCCGCCAGGTCACAGAATGGTGCCAGAAATACGGCATCTACCATATGCCCTGGATGCGGGGCTCGCTCACCTCGTCCGACGGTCCTGCGTCCGACGGCAAACGGATGGTGTGGGCGAACGGCGTCGAGCAGCCCCTGTGGAGCCCCAACGCCGACGAATTCTGGGCCTGGACCGAACAATACATCGTCGAATACGCGAAGATGGGCGCCGAAAACCGCCATATCATGGGCGTCTTCCTGGATTACGAGAACTACGCCCCCGGCAGAGCCGCCAACCTCTACGACCTGTCGTATGACGATATTATCCTCGCGAAATTCGCCGATGCCAAAGGGATTGAACTGCCCAAACTCGAATTCGGCGCGCGCAAGGCATGGCTCGACGAACAAGGCCTCCACGAAGCCTTCGAAGTCTTCCAAGTCGAACACTGGCGCCAGCGGTGCCGGCGCCTGCGCCAGCTGGTCGACGAACACGACCCCGCGTTTCAGTTCTGCGTCTATCCCGCGCCCGGCACGCCGTTCATGCTCCGGGCCGCCTACCCCGAATGGGCCACCCCAAAAGCACCCCTGATCCTCGCGGACCCCTCGACCTACGGCCGCCCCGGCCGTTACCTCCCCGAACGCGAGTCCCTCGAGGGCAACATCAAAATACTCGAAACGGGCATGCAGGCCGCCAAAGACGCAGGCATCTCCTATATCTATTCAGGCGGCATCGACCCGGTCGTGCGAGGCGCGGACCCCGAATTCTGCGGCAAGAACGCCGTCGCGATCTCGAGCATCACCGGCGGGTACTGGATCTTCTACGAAGGCCCCAAATACAAGGTCGATCATCCCGAGTACTGGAAATGGTTCGCCTGGGCCAATTCCCGTATCGCCGAGGGCAAGCTCGACGCATGGCAGCAACCGCGCGAAACCGCCGAGGGTTTCGCCCTTGAAGTGTTCGGAGGCGGCTCGTCCGCCGCAGCCCTGGCGGCCCCCCAAAACACCGGCCAAACCTTCGATTTTCCACCCATCACACTGCGCAGCGAGAATCTCCTCGCGATTGCCGGCAACAAAGACGCACCGGTCGAAATCGTCCTCCAGCACCATCCCATCTCGAACTACAAGACCATCCTGGCGTGGGAACTGCGCTCGGTCAAGATGGACATACTGCAATCCGGCGTCATCGAGTTCAATCAGTCCGGGTCCGTCCAGTTCACTCCCCAGGAAGACGCCATCTATCTCCTGGGCGTATCCGCGGGAGAATGCAGCTACAGCATCACGCGTTCTAACGCGCCTCTCGGCATCCTCACGGGCGACGGCGCTTCGTTCATCGGAGAAGCCAAGCCCCTGTGCTTCTTCGTGCCGGAGAACATCGAGACCTTCACCATCTCCGCCCGGGGAGGCGGCGGCGTCGAGACCGTTCGCATCAACATCCTCGGACCGGACGGCTCCCAGGCAGCGACAGGCCAGACCGCGCCGGGGAATAACCAGGTGCAGGTCAAGGTAAACGCCGGCGGCAATGCCGGCAAGGCGTGGACCCTCGAGGCTGTGCGCGCCGGCGAAGGCGTCATCGAAGACTTCTCGGTAACGCTCGACGAGGCGCTCCCGCCGGTGCTCGCATTCTTCCCCGAGCACCTCTTCAAAACAAAACCATAGCGGCCCCGGCAGAAAACATCTTTCACCCGGGCGCCGCGCCGGCAATTTGACTTGCCGCCGGTCCGTCATTACCATACCGCGATTCAACGAGGCCGTTGCGCGACAGGTGCAAATAGCGGAAAACCAAGTACATCAGGAGTCGGAATGCATTCGTTTAGAACCCATAAGTGCGCGGAGCTCCGCAAGAAAGACGTCGGGAAAGAGGTCAAACTCTCGGGGTGGGTCCATCGCAAACGCGATCATGGCGGAGTCATATTCGTCGACCTGCGCGACCATTTCGGTTTGACCCAGGTCATCGTCAACCCCGACAAGCCCTTTTTTGGAGAAGCTGAGCAGGTGCGCTTCGAAAGCGTCATCACCGTTGTGGGCGAAGTCGTCGCGCGAACGCCCGAAACCGTCAACCCCGACTTGGCCACCGGCGAAATTGAAGTCGTCGCAACAGACTTCCATGTCGAGTCCCAGGCGGAACTCCTGCCGTTCCCGGTCAACCAGGACGCCGAATACCCCGAAGAAACGCGCTTGACCTACCGCTTCCTGGATTTGCGCCGCGAGCGCCTCCAAAAGAACGTCCTCCTGCGCTCGAAGACCGCCCAACTCGTCCGGCAACACCTTACGGACCGCGGGTTCATCGAGTATCACACGCCCATTCTCACGAGTTCGTCGCCCGAAGGCGCGCGCGACTACCTCGTGCCCAGCCGCCTGTACCCGGGGCAGTTCTATGCGTTGCCCCAGGCGCCGCAGCAGTTCAAACAACTGCTCATGGCCTCGGGATTCGACAAGTATTTTCAGATCGCCCCCTGTTTCCGCGACGAAGACTCGCGCGCCGACCGGAGCCCCGGCGAGTTCTATCAGATCGACATCGAGATGTCGTTCATCACGCAAGATGACCTGTTCGCCGAACTCGAGACCCTGATGGGGCGTATCTTCCGCGAACTCTCGAACAAGAGGATCGCCGCCGAGGTCTTCCCCCGCATTGCGTACCGCGACTGTATGGAGCTCTATGGCACCGACAAACCCGACATCCGGTACGGCCTCAGAATGACCGACGTGTCAGAGCTGTTCGCCCAGAGCGAGTTCAAGGTGTTCCGGGGCGCGGTCGACAAAGGCGGCGCGGTAAAGGTCATCAACGCCAAAGGCGCCGCCGCCCAACCCCGCAAGTTCTTCGACGACGCCGAAACCTTCGCCAAACAGGAGGGCGCGAAAGGCCTCGCCTGGATCGCCCTGCGCGACGGCGAAATGAAGGGCCCCGTGGCCAAGTTCCTCAACGATGCCGAGAAACAAGCCCTCGTAGCGAGAACCGGCGCGCAAGACGGCGACGCCCTCTTCTTCGGCGCGGGCGTCCGCACCGAAACCAACGCCCTCATGGGCAAAGTGCGCATCTACCTGGCCAACGCCCTCGGCATCATCGATAAAGGCCTCGTGTCGTTCTGCTGGATCGTCGATTTCCCGATGTTCGAATGGAACGAGGACGAGAAGAAGATCGATTTCTCGCACAACCCGTTCTCGATGCCCCAGGGCGGGCTCCAGGCACTCCAAACACTCGACCCGCTCGACGTGCTCGCATTCCAATACGACATCGTGTGCAACGGCGTCGAACTATCCTCGGGCGCCATTCGAAACCACAAACCCGAAATCATGATGAAAGCCTTCGAAATCGCCGGCTACCCCCGCGAGGCCGTCGAGAGCAAGTTCCCGGCCCTGTGGCGCGCCTTCCACTACGGCGCCCCGCCACACGGAGGCATCGCGCCCGGCTTCGACCGCATCGTTATGCTCCTGGCCGACGAGCCCAACATCCGCGAGGTCATTGCGTTCCCGCTGAACCAGCGCGCGCAGGACCTCATGATGAACGCGCCCAGCGAGGTCACCCGGAAACAACTCGACGAACTGCACCTCAAGATCGTCTATCCCCCGAAAGAAGAGAAATAAGCTCTTTGGCAGCCCGCGCCGCCCCTCAGCGCGGCAAAAAGCTGTTTCGCCAAAGAACGCCGAGGGCGCCGGTCCCACACGGAAACCCTGTCACCCTCCACATTGACGGAACCCGCAATTCATGAATACGATAGCCCCACAAACGCGTGCGGCATCCGCACGAATAATCTCTTTCGATGAAAGGGCCCTGTACAATGCTTGAACTCGTGCTTAGCACACTCTTCCTGAACGCCGTGGAGCTTCCGATGGGTGCTGCCCCGGAACCGGTCCCCCTGCTCCATTTTCCCGACCGGCTCCACGCTTATGTCTGGCGCAACTGGACGCTGGTCCCCGTCGACCGCATGGCCACGGCCATCGGAGCAAAGCCGGGCGAGCTGCTCGCCGTAGGCGCAGTCATGGGCCTTTCCGAGCCGCCGAGTATCACGGAAGACCAATGGCGCAGGTCCTACATCACGGTCCTGCGCCGAAACTGGCAATTGCTCCCCTACGACCAGTTGCTCGAACTGCTCGGCTGGACGCCTGAACAGATGGACTATGTCCTTCGGGAAGGTGACGGACTGTTCTGGTGGTTTGGCCAGTACAAGCCGCGCCTCGACCCCTTGCGGTACGCCCCACCCACGGAGGCGGCAACCGCCCGCGCCGCCGATATCGCCCGGATCACCCGCGAGACCTTTCCCCAGGGACTGCACACGGCGGAAGAGCCCCTGTTTGCCTTCGTCAAGGAACTCACGCAAACTCCGCCGCCCGAAACCGCGACGCAACCGGACAGCCTCTTCTCGCCCCGGTTCTGCTTCTCGTATTTCGGGGCGTTCAGGGACCCGTTCGCCGAGGGCGCGGACCCCTATCCCGAAGGTTACCTCGCGCGGCTGGCCGCAACGGGCGTGGACGGCGTCTGGCTCCATGAACCCTTGTACAAACTCGCCACCTTCCCCTGGGACCCGAGTCTCAGCGAAGGCCGCGAGCAACGGCTCGACGCATTGCGCAACCTTGTCGAACGCGCCCGCCGCCACGGCATCGGCATATACCTCTACCTCAACGAACCGCGCCCCATGCCAATCGCATTCTTCGAGAAACACCCTGAGCTGAGAGGCGTCACCGACATGCAGGTCCAGCCCGGACAGGTCGCCACCCTCTGCACGAGCATCCCCGCTGTACAGGCCTACCTACGCGACAGCGTCGCTTCGCTCTGCCGCGAAGCCCCCGGTTTGGCGGGGCTCTTCACCATCACCGCCTCGGAGAATTTCACCAACTGCTGGTCTCACCACAACGCCGGCGAATGCCCCCGCTGCAGCGCCCGCAGCCCTGAAGAGGTCATCGCCGAGAGCAACACCCTCATCGCGGAAGGCATCGCCCAGGCCGGCGCGTCGTGCCAACTGCTCGTCTGGGACTGGGGATGGCGCAATGAATGGGCCGAGGGCATCATTCGCCGCCTGCCCAAACAGGCCGCATTCATGAGCGTCAGCGAATGGGACATGCCTATCGCCCGAGGCGGCGTCGAAACCCTCATCGGCGAATACTCGCTCTCAGTCATCGGGCCCGGACCCCGCGCCTCGCGACATTGGGCCATCGCCCGCGAGTGCGGACTCAAGACCCTGGCCAAGATCCAAGCCGGCACATCTTGGGAACTCGGCTCCGTACCTTACGTTCCCGCCGTCGAGAATATCGTCAGGCACGCCGCCAACCTCCGCGAAGACCCGCCCGGCGTCGACGGCCTCATGATGAGCTGGACCCTCGGCGGATATCCTTCGCCCAACCTCGAGGCCGTCATCGAAGTGGGCCGCCCCGGCAAGCCCACCGTCGACGAGGCGCTTCTCTCCGTCGCCACCCGCCGGTTCGGACCCCAGGCCGCCCCCATCGTCGTCCGCGCATGGAAAGGGTTCAGCGCCGCGTTCACGGAATATCCATTCTGCGGCAGTGTCCTGTACAGCTCCCCGGTCCACCTAGGCCCCGCCAACCTCCTTTGGGAAAAGCCCACCGGCTACCGCGCCCCCATGACCATGGGGTTCGGATGCCCCTTCGACGACCTCGACACATGGCGCGGTCCGTACCCGGCCCCGGTCTTCGCCGCCCAGTTCAACAAAGTCGCCGAAGGGTTCGAACAAAGCCTCCGCACCCTTCAATCGGCGCCCATGTCTCCCCCGCTCGAAGACGAAATCGGCATTGCCGAGGCCTGTGCCATCAATTTCAGGAGCATCGCGAACCAAGTCAATTTCGTCCTCCTGCGCAACGAACTCGCCGCCCTCGCCGCGAGCCCCCCGCCAGCCGGTTCCGTCAAGAAGGCCAACGGCGTGCTCGACCAGCTCGACGCCATCCTCCGCGACGAGCTCGCCCTCGCCGTCCGTCTTCGCGCCCTGCAGGCCCGCGATTCGCGTATAGGGTTCGAGGCCGCCTGCCAATATTTCTACGTCAGCGCCGACCTGGGCGAGAAAATACTCAACTGCCAGGACCTCCTGTCCCGATGGCTCCCCGAACAACAGGAGAGATTTCGAGAGAAACCCTGACGCCAATCCGCCACCGGTATCCCGGCAACCGGCTGGGGATGCTTGGCGCTCAATGCGCGGCGTTGAATGTGCCGTTTCTTGTCGCGCCACCGTCGTTGCCGGTACGATGGTAGCGATGGAAGTCCGGGCAGTGACCGGCAACGGAAACGATGAGAGAGTATGCCGTTTCGCGACGATGAAATAGACATCAGCTTTTACAGGAGCCGCGGCCCCGGCGGGCAGAAGAAGAACGTCACGGAATCCGCGGTACGGGTGCGCCATA
>DAOLNV010000043.1:7061-21090 GCA_035416745.1 Candidatus Hydrogenedentota bacterium
GGCCCCGGCGGGCAGAAGAAGAACGTCACGGAATCCGCGGTACGGGTGCGCCATATCCCCACGGGGATTGTCGTTGTCGCCACCGCGTCGCGTTCCCAGCACCGCAACAAGGCCGCTGCTCTTGAGGAGCTCGAGCGCCGCCTCGCATTGCGGCGCCGGCGGCGCAAACGGCGCGTCGCGACAGCGCCGTCCGGGGCGTCGCGGCAACGGCGCGTCGACACCAAACGCCAACTCTCGCGGAAAAAACAGCTGCGCCAGACGCCCGGGGAAGACGACTGACACGCTGGAAAGTGAGCACCATGGCGGATGTTATCTACGGCGCCAACGCGGTGTCCGAAGCGTTGCGCGCCCAAGGGCGAGTAAACCGGATCTACCTCGCAAAGGACGCGAAGGTGCGCGGCAAGCAGGCCCTGGTCGAGCTGGCCCGCGCGCAAGGGATCCCGTACGACTTCGTGCCCCTGGCGAAGCTCAACGAGCTTGCGGATTCCCGCGACCATCAGGGTGTTGTGGCACGTATTAATCCGGTCGCCACCGCCGAACTCGAAACCGTGCTCGCAACCTGCCCGGACCGCGCAATCATCCTCGCGCTCGACGGCGTCCAGCACCCCAAGAATCTCGGCATGCTCGTACGCACTGCGGTGGGCGCGGGGGCGGCCGCCGTCGTGCTCACCTCGCGGGGCGGGGCGCTTCTCGACGAATCGGTGGTCCGCGCCAGTGCTGGCACGGTGTTCCATATACCCATCGTCGCCTTACTCAAACTGCCCGAAGCCCTCGTGCGCATGCAACAGGCCGGATTCTGGGTCTACGGTATGGACGCCGCCGGAAAAGAATCCGTCTTTGACGTGTCGTGGGCGGAACGCTGCGTGCTTGTGATGGGAAACGAGACGGCCGGGCTCCGCGGACCTGTGCGCAAGCGTTGCGATGCGTTAGTCCGCATCCCCCTTGCCCACGACCTTGACAGCCTCAACGTAGCCGTCGCGGCCGGAATCGCGCTGTTTCAGGCAGCCGCTCCCACCCATCCGCGCAAGACAGACTAACCGCCAAAATGCCGCTTGAAATACTGGGGCTCGTCGATGCGGTGCAGCTCGAACCGGTAAAAGCGCTCGGCTTCCTCGTCCGTAATGGGCGGATGCTGGTCTTCCCGGGTTTCGGGCGCCCGTGGTCTGGGACGGCGAGTCGGGCGTTCTCCAAACGGGAAAGGCGACACTCCTTCGCCAAAATCCCACTCCACAGTGCCCGAGAACAGCTCGCGCGGCAGGAATTCTTCCACGATCTCGGCGATGTGATTGCGACGCTCTTCTTTTGTGCCGTTCCGAAGGATTTCGCGGCTCAACGCAATGGCCTTATCCTGAAACAGCACCATCAGTTCGTGACACTCGGGACACGGAAGCACCACCACAACATCGCGGGGAACTTTGGCCATTATCATGCGAGCGTTGCCGCAATGGGGACACGAGAGAGCACTCATGGCAGCCTCTTGGAGCTCATGGGGAATTTCTTACTACCACCCCACCATTATATGACCTGGGAACGGGACGTGTCAAACCGCATGCCCCAAAATCGCTAAAAATCCTTGGAAAACGAATAGTTACGGGTACCTTGCGGCATTATCTCGGCAGCACGGCGTCCACGGTCTCGAGATCCGCGGGAAATGGCAGCACGCAGCGGAATCCCAGGAACGAGTTGGCCTCGTCAAACGCGGCGCTGCGGCGTTCGGTCAACGGCACTTCGGATTCGTTATAGCATCCGCCACGCACCGAAAGGACAGACCCGAACCAGATGTCGTCCAAGGCAACATCGGCACGAGACCGCTCGTACGGGCTCGCGAACACCGACCGCGTCCATTCCATGACGTTCCCCGCCACGTCGTAACAGCCAAACGACGACCGATCGGACTCGAATGATCCCGGCGGCGCAGAACCCGGATAGCCATCAGCGTCTCCGGCGGCACTCGATGCCGCCGCATCCCACTCCGTCCCCCATGGGTAGGGGGAGATTGACCGCGCGCCGCCGTACGCCGCCCGGGCCCACTGGGCCTCTGTCGGGAGAGTCCGTCTGGCCCAGGGCGCCGGAGCCGCCGACGCGGCATACGCCAGCGCGTCGTAGAACGTCACACCCACAACAGGCAATGCCAGAACGCTCTCCTCCACCACCGGGGCGGCAAGATAACCGGGCAGATGCCAATTTCTGTTCGGCTCCAGAGCGAAAGCGCGAAACTGTGCGCCCGACACCTCGAGCTTCTCTATGAAGAAACCGTCCACAAACACCGGGTCGCGGCCCTGTTCCACAACCGTCTCGCCCGGCGGCACGAACGCCATGTCCACAGGGCAGATAACCGGCCCAAGATAGCATTCCAAGGCGTGCCACCCTTCCTGAAACGCATCCGGCTGGCGCCGGGAGGCAAGTTCCTGGGCATTCTTCCAAGACGCGTCGCCCTCATTTACATATGTGGTTTGTGCCATTCGATTCGATGCGTTCCCCTGGTTGGCGGCGCCGCCTTCCGCATCCGCGCCGGACTCCATTCCTGCCGGCGCCGCTGCCTCGCGGGCTGCCATGGCAACCGCTGCCTCGCGGGCGCGCTCCACACGAGCCGCCAAGTCGTCGAACGCCGCCTCAAAGGGGTCCGCCCGGGACGCCGCCGGTTCCGGCGGCGTCCCCGCGTTTGATGTATCGTCCCCGCTCGGGATTCTTTCGAGACGCCACACACCTGCTGCAGCCAAAACGACGACAAGAACGGCCGCCAAAACCCCCAAAATCTTCTTGAGCGGAAAACCGGCGGATACCCTTTGCGGGACGGGAATCTCGAACTCGGGAATCTCGATGCCCGTGCTCTTCTCGACCATCTCCAGCAAACGCTGCAACTCCCCGCGCAACTCCACGGCGCTTTGATAACGGTCATTGGGATCCAGCGCAAGGCATCTCGACACGATGGCATCGAGCTCCGGCGGCGTTTCGTTACGAATCTGCGAGGGCCGCTGCGCGAGGCCTGTTGGAACGTTGCCCGTAAGCACTTCATACAGCATGGCCCCAAGCGCGTAAATGTCGGTCCGATGGTCCACCTTGCTGCTGTCTTTAAGCTGCTCGGGCGACATGTATTTCGGGGTGCCCATAACCATTTGGGCCGACGTGAGCTGCACGTTGGACCTCAGCTTCGAGATGCCGAAGTCCATGAGCTTGACCTGCCCTCGCTCGGTAATCATGACGTTTTCGGGTTTCAGGTCGCGGTGTACAGTGAACTTGTGAGCAAATTCGAGCGCCGCGCTCAGTTGGATCATCAGCCGCAGGGCGTAGGCGATCGGCATGCACTGTCCGGCGGGGATGGAATCAAGCCATTCGCGCAACGAGCGCCCTCTGACATATTCCATCGAGATGTACACAACCGTCCCGGCCATGCCGATATCGTGAACGCGGACGATGTTGGGGTGCGATAGCTGCCGCGCGATGCGGGCTTCGTTGAAGAACCGGTCCACCACGTGCTGATCGTTGGTGAACCTCGGCAACAGCGTTTTCAAGGCCACGTCTTCTTCAAGGGTGTTATCGTGCACCTTGTAAATACAGCCCATGCCACCCCGGCCGATCATGTTGATCACCGTGTACCGGCTGGCCACAACCTGCCCCGGCCGAAAGTACCACTTCGCGTCTTTCGCGCCGCCCTGGCCCGGACCCGTGCCCGGCTGCGACCCGGGCAGGCGCGTCCCGCAATGCACGCACATCTGGTGGCCCAACGGGAACGTGGCCCCACATTTCGGGCATTTGGTCTCCGCTTGCGACATGGTCCTCCGTCGCGGTCGTGCGTCTGCATTCCGCGCTGCAACAATTGCCCCTTGATCGTACCCCGCCGGACGCGCAGGTGCAAACCAGGGCCCCCATTGGAATCCAGCGCCGTATCCATTGCCGCGCGTCTTCCAGGCCAAAGCCGAACCGAGCTTTACTTGGACTCCGGCTCCGGGACTCGCATATGATACCCTGACCACAACGGGCAACAGCATTCCCGTCAATTCGCCCCGGGGAATTGCCATGGAAAGGGTGCGCACATGACCGTCAGGATAGGATTCATCGGTTGCGGGGGAAACGCCAACTGGCACATGGACAGCCTCGTCAAGAATGCGCCCGAGGCTCGCATTGTCGCCGTAACAGACCTCGCGTTCCCCAAAGCCGAAGCAACGGCCTCCAAACACGGCGCAAAACCGTACGCGAGCCACAAAGAGATGCTGGCCCACGAGGACCTGGACTGTTGTTACATCTCGATCCCGCCCCACCAGCACGGCGAACCCGAGATCGACGTGATCCAAAAAGGCCTGCCGTTCTTTGTCGAAAAACCGCTCGCAACCAGCCTCGTACTCGCGGAAGACATTCTCGAGCGCATCCAGCGCCGGGGCATCAAAACCTGCGTCGGCTACCAGATCCGCTACCTTGACATCTGCGACAAGGCCCGCGAAATGCTCAAGGGCCAGTTCATCAACGCCGTCAACGCCCATTACGTCGGCGGCGCCCCCGGCGGCTGGTATACCCGCATGGCCCTCTCGGGCGGGCAAATCACCGAGCAGGCAACCCACCTCATCGACATGATGCGGTTTATCCTCGGCGAAATCGCGTGGCTCGCCGCCACCAACCGCACCGGTGCAAAAGTCACCGCCGACACGCTCGACGCGACTGCCCTGAGCAAAGGCTCGGCCGCGGACGCCGTCGCCGGACTCGATGTGCACGACTACAACATCTGGGATGCAACAGCCCTGCTCATGAAGTTCCGCTCCGGTATTCCCGCAACCTTCATGTGCTCATGCCAGGTGCCCTATATGTGGGACGTCATCTTCGACATCTTCACCACCGAGTTCCGCCTCAAACTGACGTTCGCCGGCATGGAGATCACCCGGAAAGCGGGCGCCGAACTCAAAACCGAGACCATCCCCGCTGATGACTCGCGCAACATCGACGCCGTGTTCGTCGACGCCGTCAGGAGAAACGATTTCTCGAATGTCCGAAGCGATTACGCCGATGCCTTGCGAAGCCTGCGGGCAACGCTTGCGGCAACCGAAGCCGCCATGACCGGCCGCATCATCAACCTGCCCGCGGAATAGGAGAACTCTCATGAAGAACGCCGCTTGGTTTGCCGCAATAACAGGTGTCGCAACGCTCGGTGTTCTCGGAGCCGCCGCACATGCCGCCGAGACTTTTGTTCAGGACCGGTTGGCCATCGGACTCTGGGTCGACCCGCCCCTCGACGCAAACGCCGACGCGCGGTACAAGGAACTCGCCGACGCCAATTTCACGCTCGTCATCGGCGGATTCGGCGGAACCGGCGTCGAAAAGGTCTCCCAGCAAATGGCCCTCTGCGAGAAATACGGCCTGAGACTGGTCGCGCCAAGTCACGGCATCGCCCCGGAAGACCTCCCCGACGGCCCCGCCCTGTGGGGATACAGCCTGCGCGATGAACCCAGCGCCTCCGACTTCCCGGATTTGCGCCAGAAAGCCGACGCCATCCGCAAAGTACGGCCCGGAAAGCTCTGCTATATCAACCTGTTTCCCGACTACGCCAACGAGAAGCAGCTGGGAACGCCCACCTACGACGAACACGTGCGCTTGTTCGTCGAGACGCTCGAACCCAGCGTCCTCAGCATGGACCACTATCCCATCTTCCTGCCCGGACGCGACGGCCGGGAAGGGTACTGTGAGAACCTCGCCGTCATGCGCAAATACGCTCTCGAGCGGAACATCCCCTTCTGGAACTTCTTCAACATCATGCCCTACGGCCCCCACACCGATCCCACCGAAGGGCAACTCCGCTGGCAGATCTTCACGTCGCTGGCCTATGGCGCAAAAGGCGTGCTGTATTTCTGCTACTACACCCCCGTCAGCGATGAGTTTCCAAAAGGCGGCGCCATCATCGCGCGCGACGGACGCCGGACCCGCCACTACTACGAGGCCCAGCGCATCAACGCCGAACTCAAGAACCTTGGCCCAACCCTGATGCAACTTACCAGCACCGGCGTGTACCGCGTCGCCGAAGAAGCGGGCGACAAGCCGGAGACCGTACTCCAAGGCACGCCCATCGTGAACATCACGCGCGCGGACCATGATCCCCCGCATGACTACCTCATCGGCGTGTTTCGTCACGCCGACGGACGCCGCGCCGTCCTGCTCAACAACTACCGGTTCGCCTACACCGCGTGGCCAACCGTCACATTCGACGTGCCCGCAGACCAGGTCATCGAGGTCGACAAACGCACCGGCGAAATGGCCCCCGTCATCGACGACAGCCCCGAGATGGAAGGCCTCCAGGTGTCTCTCGGGGCAGGAGATGGGCGCCTGTTCGTGCTGCCCGCGAAATAGGCGTGACGTGACAGGGAATTCTGGGGACACAATACTCAATCACGAGTGCATGGGCCAAGGGCTCAAAAGCGTCCGCGCGGAAGCAGGCGGGAGCTATGCCTATATTGTCCTCCCGTCGCGAACGGGCTGGGTGGGAGCAGTATCCTTTCCTTCAAGACGGCCGGCCTTTTCCGAGAACCGCCGCGCCGCGTCCGCATCCTTCTTGTCATCGCCGTAGATCGCGCTCATCTCGCGGTAGATCGAGGCATCGTTGGGCCGCAGCCGCGCGGCGCGGTCGAGCCGGGCCAGGGCGAGATCATACTCGCCGAGATTCCGCAAGGTGCGCGCGCTCAACCGTAACGCCGGGTAGTCTTCGGGGCGGTCCGCGAGCACGGTCTCCAATTGCTCGCGCGCATCCCTCCACTTACCCTGTTGCATAAGCGTTCTCGCGAGATTCTTGCGGATGTAGGCAGCGTGCGGCGCCCCGGACAGCGCTCCCCGATAGTACATTTCCGCGGCGTCAAGCAGACCGTGACGCCCGCATTCAGTGCCGACATCGTTGGTCCATTCCGACTGCCATCCTATAGCGGTCAATGCCAGTTCAAAGGCATCGAACGCGTCGTCTTGCGCGTCTTCATCAAGTAACGCGCGGCCCAGCCCGAAGAAATAGTCAAACGCGATGACCGCGTCGGTCCAATCGCCATCGAGACGGCTAGCCATCAGTTCCTTCGCGTTCCACCGGTACTGGTCCCAGATCCCGGCGTACGAGACGGACGGCTCCCGGGGCGCTACCCGGTACAGAAGCCCGGCGTTGACGATCTCGTGGTCCGGCAGCGCCGGAATCATCGAGCGATGACTGAAATACACCGGCCGCGTGGTCTCGTCGATGAAGCGCTGGAGAGCAAGGCTGCGTTGTTCGTTCGTCAGAAACGTCGCCGCCCGGGCCCGCTCCTCTTCGGGCAGGTAGTTGCGGAAAACGGGATCAATGTCCCCGTACTTGTTGCCGATAAACACGTCGGGACGCATCCCCTTCACCACTTGAAGATACACCACCGGGAAAATCGCGTGGTCCGCGGTCGGGATATACACCGCATCCGGCTCCATCGTCTTGAGCACGTTCACGGCGTAATCCAGCGCCATGCGCGCGTTGCTGCGATCGTTGTGCTCATAGTGTTCCATCAACGGCAGCACCATGCATACCGCGGCCACGGCAGCCTGGATCCACTGCTGGTGCCGCGACGCCTTGCCCAGCGCATGAATCGCCACCCCAATCAAAATCCCCGAGACCACATACGCGGGTATCCAATGCGTGCTCACGATCCAGAGCGATTCGTATGTCAGCGCGTAGTTCAGCAGAAGCATAAACCCAAGGACGACCACCGCGAACAGTCCAAAAAGCAGGACCGCCGCGCTGCGCCACCGCTGCCACAGACTCGCAAGCCCCACCAGCGGCAGCCACGCAATGGCCGGCGTAAACTCGCGCACATATCCCTCGAAAAACGCCCGCACCTGCAACGCAAACCGCCCGAACGAATGGGGAAACTGATAGAACATGAACTGGTATTGCTTGCGGGTAATCACGTCCCAGAAACCCTGAAGGGTCTCCGGATTACCCCAGTCCATCGGCGGGTTCGCCGCCGAGCGAATGGGCAAATACAGGTTCACCGAGAAACCCAGCGCCGCCAGGCCCGCCATCGAGGCCAGCAACCCGAACCGCCGCCAAATCCGCGGTTCGATGGCCAGCACGTACAGCCCAAATACCGGCCCCACCATGGCCATCGTGCTGTGATTCGTAAGGCTCAGCCCATAGACCAGCGCGAACCAGCGCAGCAGACGGTCCCGCCGCGATTCGCGCCAAGCCAGAATGATCAAAATGCACCACGCAAAAAAGAACGCGTTCAGCGTGTACACCTCGGCAATGACGCTCTGTTCCCAGAACTCCCGCGAGAACGCCAGCGACAATCCGCCGCCAAGCCCCGCCAAATGGCTCCGCGTCAGACGAATCACGATCAGAATCACCAAAAAAACCGTCGCCGCGCCGAAAACGGCCGACATGAAGTTGACCCGGAAGGCCGCGTCTCCGATCGGGATGACCTTCGTAAACGCATACCCCAACAGACACCAAAGCGGATACCCTGTCGGGTGCGGGATCCCCAGCGTGGCCGCCGCAGCCACCAATTCGCCGCTATCCTCGCCCGTAACCGTCACCGCAAGCGTCTTCAAATACACTGCCAGCGCAAGCAACGCCCCCAGTATCGCCAACGCGTAATCGGACCCCGTAAACGCGTTCCAGGGACCATAGGATTTCGGACGCGGCTCGGTAGACCCGCTGTCCGGGGCATCAAGCTGATCGGGCATATCGGTATCGATCATGTTTTGTATCATACCGCGAATCGGCCAATTTCGGGGACACAATACTCAATTGGGACTTTCCGCACACATTTTGTCATGGATCTATTGCGCATTCGTAGTCCGAATTGAGTATTGTGTCCCCGAAACTACAAAGCGCCTTACCATTTGGCCTCCCGCGGTGAGATAGGAGTAGGATAAAACAACGAGAATGGGAATTGCGGAAATGGCCGATTCCGACAAGGCACTGCTCGAACGGTGGATGCGTGAACGCGAGCCCGAAGCCTTTCGAGCCTTGTGTCTGCAATATGCGGGGATGGTATATGCCACGTGTGCCCGGGTGTTAAGAGACCCTGCCAAGGCCGAAGACGTGGCCCAGGAATGTTTCGAATCCCTCGCAACCATGAAGAAACCGCCTCATGGCCACTTGGGTCCGTGGCTGCACAAGGTGGCTACCTACCGGGCCCTGAACAGCGTGCGTTCCGACATCCGCCGCAAGGAGCGCGAAAAACGATACGCCGAATCGAAAACGGTGCATGTCGAGCTGCAATGGGACGACATCTATGAACTGATCGACGAGGCCATCGCCGACCTCCCCTATCGCCTGCGCAGGCCCCTTGTCGGTCATTTTCTTGAAGGCAAGACCCACCAGGCGATTGCCCGCGAGCTTGGCGTCTCCCGCCCTGCCGTCACCCAGCGCATTGACCGGGGCATTCGCGAGATACGAAAGGGTCTCGTGCGGCGGGGGGTGCCTATCACCGCTTCAGCCCTCGCGGCACTGTTCCGTGCAAATCTGGCCGAAGCGACGACCGTCCCGGCTTCATTATCAGCGGGACTGGGAAAACTCGCCTTGTCAAGCGGCGCAACGCCCGCGGGAACTGCCGGGTTCGGGTCGCTGACGGGCACGCTGGCTTTCAAACTCGCGGCCGGAGCCATCCTGGCACTCGCGGTAAGCATCGGCGCCGCTTATCTAGCGCATCTGAAAAACGATGCCGCGCCGCCAGCGCGTGCGCAGCCTGTAGCGCTCGCCGTGGCATCGGATGATTCTCCGGCGCCGACCACGAAGCCTGAGACCGCCGATGAGCCTCGTTCGGCTCCGGGCTCGAGCAACGAACCCTGGCTGCCTGACCAGCCCCAGTGCTCTGTCTCTGGGCGGGTGCTATTAAGCAATTGGCAACCGGGCGATGGGCCCGCATGGGCCGACGCGGCAAGACTCAAGATAGTCGATGGTGAAATCAGCGGCTCGACCAGTATGGGCTGGCACGAGGTGGAAGTTGGCGGGGAGTATTCCTTCACCAATTTCTCGCCCGGAACCTATGTCATCCGCGCCCAACTGCGAGCCGCCTTCGGAAGCAAAGAGATCGCCCTCAACGCCGGCGACAACGTCACCAACTTCGACATTCAAATCCAGCCGACTGATACGGCCCTCGGGGGACAGGTAACCGACCCCGACGGACACCCTCTTGAGCGTGTTGCCGTTCGCGTCTATTCCGGGATGGGAACCTTGTTCTTTGTGGGTGAGACGCCAACAGACCGGGACGGACGCTACGAGTTTCGCCATCTGCGCGGCGCCCCGCCAAACGCACCAGGAGAAAATTTGGGCTCTCTCTACCACATCTACTTTAACAAGCCGGCATATCACACTCAGAAGGAATATCACGGGTTCACCCTTGAAACGGGAGAACACCGTCTTGACCTGGACACGGTCATGGTACCGGGGCAGTACGTGCTTTACGGCCGCGTGGAGACTTCCTCCGGACACGGCGCCCCGGGCCTCGAAGTCAGCGGCGCCGGCCAGAGCACGCAAACCGCCCGCGACGGCACGTTCGCGCTCCCCAATCTGTACGGGCCCTGCGATGTGCGCGTGACCCTGACGCACAAGGACCCGTGGTGCGCCGTCTCGCCGGAGAAGTTCGAGTATCCTGGCGGCGGGGATTGTCAGGGGGCGCTCTTCACCGTCGAACCGGGCGGGACCGTAACCGGAATACTGAAAACGTGTGATGGCGGACAGGCCGTATTGACGCAACTGACCGTGGATGACGATCACCTCGCGCTGGAACCGTTCGTAGAGTCCCGTTCGTGGCGAGAGAGAGCGTTCAAGGGCCCTTACGATGCAAACCAACGCGTGACGGTCTCTTCTGGCACGCCGTTCCGTTTCGTTGGCGTGCCTCCCGGCAGCCATCGGCTGATCGTACTCTCTGAGCAGAGCTTTGCGCCCTGCTTGTCTGATGAATTCACGGTTTCCGCAAATGAGACTGCCGACCTCGGCGAGGTCGTTCTGAGCCATGGCGGCACGGTGCGAGGAACAATCCTGGTCGAGGCCGAGAACTTCGAATTGGAGTGGGTAAAGTTGAAGCCGGCCGGCCGCGAAGAGCGCGCAAAGGAGCTATACGCCCCTGCGGCGTGGGCCGAAGTGGACCATGTCGAGGAGCAGCCGCGCGAACTGCGTTTCGAGTTCGAGCAAGTCATGCCAGGACGTCACGAAGTCCACTACCAGGGCCGTCTTGCATTTTCCGGCCGCACACAGAATTTCGCGGACATCAAACAGGTAGATGTGCGCGACGGCGAGATCACATGGATGACATTCCCGCCGAAGGGCGTGGAGGCCGAGACGTCTACTCCCCCGCGCCAGGAGACCGTCGAGGGCGACGCCAGCCTCGCGGGAATCGTTGTCTGGGATAACGGTGCGCCGGCGGCGGGTGCGTCCTGGGAGGTCGAGTCCGGTTCGATCGAGCGCGAGGGCGTGACGGACGGCAACGGGCGGTTTCGTGCCGAGGGCTTGAATCCGGATGGAAACTACCGGCTCCGGGTGATTGTGGAGGGACAGCGTCATAAGGAATATTACCACCCCCAAGATGGTCTCCGGATTGTCTTCAACCGTCCCGCTACCGTCTCAGGGCGGCTCCTTTACGCGGATTCGCGCCTTCCGGTACAGCGCGCGGCTTTCCTGGTGCTCACCGAAGGTGACACGCGCGAATTCGGACCGGGTCTCGATGCGGACGGCGCTTTCTCCTTTGGCTTTGTGCCGGAAGCAGCGTCTGCGGCGATGGCCATCGTGGGCCCTGATTTTGCGCCCATCGTAACTGACAATTTCACCCTGAACCCGGGCGCTGGAATCGACCTGGGCACGGTCCACGTGCAAGCTGGATTAGAAGTGACGGGCACGGTCGCCACACCTGAAGGTGAACCGGTCCCCTTCGTGAACATACAGGCATCGCCTGTATGGAGTCCCGGCAAAGACCTGCATGGCAACTGGGGAGACACGTGGACGCGTCAACGGACGGCCATCACCGACAGTTCCGGGCGCTTCACCCTGCAAAATATGGCCGAAGGCACGCACCGCATCTCCCTGGAAGGCCCCGGCTATGTCCCGGCAACGCAGGAGCTCGACATCCAACCGGGCATGCAGCTTGCACTCACCCTGAACCCCGCTGAAGCGGCGGATTGAAGCGGCACGAGCCTTGTTCCCTGTCAATGATTCCGTCGAAAGCGCGACAATTATGCACAGTCTGAGAGGCCTCAGAAGCCCCGCAGGCCCCATCGTTCTTTGCTCCGCCGCCTACTGCACCTTCTCATACGGCCACATGGCGATGCCGCCGTCAAGCACCCGCACATCCTTGAATCCCGCGTGTTTGAGAATCAGGCCCGCTTCGTATCCGCGCAGCGAGATCTTGCAGAACGCGACGATCGGCTTGTCCTTGTCCAGCTCGTGCAAACGGCCGCGCAACGCGCCCAACGGGATGTTGAGCGATCCCGGCAGCCGCACCTGCTCGAATTCGCCCGGCGACCGCACGTCCAGGAACACGGCCGCATCCTTCTTCTGCATGAGTTCGTGCACTTCCCGGGCGGTGATGCCGTTCATCGCGCCGGACAGCTTGTTCCGCGCGATGTCCGCCGCGGTGATGATGTTGTCCATGGCCGGCGAATAAGGCGGCGCGTAGCATAGATCCACCTTTGCGAGCTGGTCCACGGTCATCCCCGCGGTGATGGCCATCGCCGCGATGTCCACGCGTTTGTCGCCTGCGCCGGGGCCCACCGCCTGCAATCCGAGCAGTTTCCGGCTCGTACGCTCCACCACCAGTTTCATCATCAACGGTCTCACCGTGGGCATGTAGTGCGCCCTGTCCGGCGCCGGCGAATGGACCGTGATCACGTCGAACCCGCCCGCGCGGGCCTGCCGTTCCGTGAGCCCCGTCCGCCCCACGCAGAAATCAAACACCTTGCAGACCGCGCTCCCCAGAATCCCCGGATACGTGTCCTGGCCGCCGCAGATGTTGATCGCCGCCACCCGGCCGTGCTTGTTCGCAGTCGAACCCAGCGGCACATACGACGGCTCCCCCGTTATCAGGTCGACGTTCTCCGCGCAGTCGCCAACCGCGAACACGTTCGGGTCGGACGTCCGCAGATGGTCATCCACTTTGATCGCGCCCGTCCTGCCGATCTCGAGCCCCGCCTGTTTTGCCAGCGCCACGTTGGGCCGAACGCCAATCCCCATGATCACCATGTCCACCGGGAGCACGCCCTGGTTGGTCACGACGCGCTTGACCTTGCCGCCTTCGCCCTCCAGCAACGTTGCTGTCGTGTTCGTCATGACCTTGACGCCTCGCGATTCCATGTGCTGCTCGACCAGCTGCGCCATCTCCCAATCGAGCATCCCGAGGATCTGATCGGCCAGCTCGACCATGGTCACCCGGCAACCTTTCTCGACCAGGGCCTCCGTCACTTCGACCCCGATGAGCCCGCCGCCGATCACCACCACGTCCTGCGCCTTGTCTTTGCTCAGCAGATGGCGGATGCCCTCGGCATCGTTTACCCCGTGAAGGGTGAATACGTTTTCAAGCTCGATCCCCGGAACGGGCGGCTTCACCGGAGTCGCGCCGGTCGCCAACACCAGGTAGTCGTATTCGAGCCACGTCTCTTCGCCCGAAGCCAGGTTCCGCGCGCGTATGCGCTTGTTTTCACGGTCAATCTCAACGGCCTCCGTGCCGTTGTGCACAACCACATTCTTGACCTTCTGGAAGAACACGGGGTCGCGCACCGCGCCCGCCGGCGTCGACATCAGTTCCGCCTGTTCTTTCACTACGCCCGAAACGTAGTACGGCAGCCCGCAGCCCGCATAGGACAGGAATTTGCCCTTCTCGAGAATCGTCACTTCCGCCTCCGGCTGCAACCGGATGATCTTCGACGCCACTTTCGGGCCGGCAGCCACCCCGCCTACGATCACTACTCTCAGTTTAGCTGTCATCTCGGGAGCTCCTTGTCCCATTGCTGTTTCCGGGGCTGGCCCGGCGGGCATATCGGCGACTATCCGCGCTCCGCCCAAATCAGACCGCTCCGCCCACACGCGGCCCCCGGCACGGCCAATCATCGC
>DAOLNV010000043.1:21190-26282 GCA_035416745.1 Candidatus Hydrogenedentota bacterium
CGCCCAAATCAGACCGCTCCGCCCACACGCGGCCCCCGGCACGGCCAATCATCGCGTGCACAAAGGGCAACCCCAAACCTACGCCCGGGGTCGAAGAGCCCGAAACGTTTTGCGTGCGCACGAAGGGCCGAAATACCGCCTCGCGCTCCGACTCCGGGATTCCGATGCCAGAATCCTCGACGGTAAACCGCACACGTTTGGTATCCTCACCCGGGGCGACGCTGAGACGCACGTGGCCGTGATCGGGCGTGTACTTGAACGCGTTGTTGAGCAACGCGTGGCATACTTCCGACAGCTCATCTTCGCTCGCGCGCACCCACACCGGTTCGACGGGCGTATCGCACCTGACCTGTATCTTCCGCCGGATGGCCGCGCCCGCGTACTGCCGTTCCGCGTTTCGCACCGCCCGGGCAAGATCCGCCACCGACGACGGCGGCTCCGTCGATTCCGCCGCGCGCGCAATGGCCAGCACACGGTTCCCCGCGTCCATGGCCTCGCGGCACCGCTGCCGCACCCGCTCGAGCAGGTCCCGCTGCTCCGCCGTCAGTTTCCCCGCGTACCCCTCGAGAAGAATCTCCATCTGCGACAACGCCGCATCCAACGGTGACCGCAATTGATGCGCCATCAGCGCCGCGAAATGGAGTTGGCCTGACTGTTCCTGATTGCTCATGTCCCGGGACCAATCTTGCTCGCCATTCACGAAGGTTCACCGCCACGAGTGTAGCGATTCGCGCGCATCGTGTAAATGTCGCCGCACCGCGCCGATCCGCCGCGGACATCCCTTCCACCCGGCGTTCAATCGGCCTCGACCGTGTAAAACCGGGTCTCCCCTTCCGCGAACTCTTCCGCAAACCCCGCCACGCGCCCCAGTTCAGCCTCATCGGGCAGGGTTCGCCGTACCGCAAACGTCCCGGGCAACCGAACCGTCTTCATGCCGCCAGTAGTAGCCGTCACGCTCAGAAACTCGCCGTCAGTCGTCAGCACGTCGTCGGAGTCCAGATATACATGCACACCCGACGCCGCAAGGATGTTTCGCAGCAGTTTGGCTGGCGCGTTCAGCGTGCCGATATAGACAGAGAAGCCCCCGTCCCGGCGCAGAGCGGCCGCTCCGGGACCACCGTCCCCGAACCGGCCGAGCACCTCGACCCCGGACGATTCCTCGATCCGCCACAACGGTTGAAGAGCGGTTGACACGCCAAACGGCGTTTCCGGCAGCCCGGCACAAAGCGGCGAACCTGTTTCTGGCGCGATCAGCGCGGCCACGCCGCCCTCCACTTCGCGCACGGGCATCCCGAGAAGCCTCCCTAGATTCTGAGTCTCGGGCCGGTCACTGATGAATCCGCTTCCATAGAACCACACGGCGGTTCTGCCTGCGGTCGCGCGCCCGGCCGCCTCGCGCTGAGCCTCAGTCAGCCGGAAACACCCGATGAACAGGTAAGCCTTGTGCCCGGGCACGCGGCCCGCCGTCAAATCCCTGAGCAGGTACTGCCGGAACGGGACTCCCATGCGATAGAGCTGAGACCGGAACTGGCTGGCCAGGGACCGCATCACCTCTGCGTTGCTGGCGAGGTACAACGGGCTGGCTTCGTCCACAATCACCGCGACTTCCGGCGACCACCGCGCCGGACGGCCGATGTTCGCGTCGTAGATGGCCCGCAATTGTCCGATGTTCCCCCAGATGCGCTCGTCGGCAAGCCAGCCCTCGCCGCCGAGGTCCATGTACCAGCAAGCCAGCCTGCGCGGCAGCAATTGGCTGAAGTTGCGCTGATGCACCCACTGCGTATGTTCCAGCGTCGACACGCGCCCGTACCCCGAGTCCTCGGGCGTCAGAAACGTGCGCGTGTCGTCCTCGTTCAACCAGAGCTTGCCGTGCTCGCGCACCGAGTCCACCGGAACCATGAACGCGCCGATCCCGCCGAGGCCGCGGTCGCCGTACGAGATGGGCGAACAGACGATGTCCACGTCCGGGCACTCGAGCAGCCGCGCCAGCGCCAAGTGGCCGCTTGACTGGGGCCCGAACGGCAATCCGCTGATCTCGAAGTAATACCCGTAGAAAAACACCACGAGCTTCTTCCGGGCACAGGCATCCTTGACTGCCGCGGCAATCAACTCGAGCGGCTCGACCATGGCCACCTGCAGGTACTCGTAGAAATCGATGGTCTTCTGTTCGCGCGCGGGATCGCGGAACAGGCCCGACGACGACGTGACGCGCTCCTCGACCGACGGGACTCCCACGCCCTCGAAGGTTACGGCTGAATCGGCCCACGCCCCGCGCAAAGCTTCTTCCGTCGCGTACTTCTTGCGCAACCACCCCGCAAATCCGCGTTGCATGGCCGGACTGAACCCGCAGTGCAGCCCATCCCATGTCTTGGGATAGAACCATTCGCCCGTGTGTTGCGCGCAGGGATGGTACCCGAGCATGTGGTCCCCGTAACGCGCCTCGCAATGTTCGACCAGAGCCCGCACATGCCGCAGCATCTCCTCGCGCCACACCTCGGATGCCACGCACACCGGTTGCCGGCTCCCGTCGTTGAATTGAAGCGCCTCGTCGGGATGTCCCTCGTACCACCAGCCCGGAGGGTCACAGCCAAACCGGGGCAGCATCAAAGCACCGGGATCAGCGTCGAGCACCCGCTCCAGCACCACGTCCACCGCCGAAAAATCCGCCGCCTCGCCGGGTTTCGGCCACGGCATCCCAATGCTGAACGAGTGAATGTGCACCCCCGCCGCCGCGGCCATCCGCACCTGCTTGTGCAGCCATGAATCATACGCCCCCGAGTAGATGGTCCACGGCTCGCCGTGGTGCAGGGCCATCATGTCGCCGGTCCTCGTGCCGTCGGCCTTCATCCACACCGAAAACGTGTAGGTCTTGCCTCTCTCGACCGACAAGCCGGTCTGGAAGAAGTGCGCGTGCATGGTGCTCGAGCCCGGTTTCACCACAGTCAACCGGCAACTCTGTTCTCCGCCGTGTGTGACCTCGTTGTCGAACGCCCACGACGCCTCCGCCCCCTCCTCGGTCTTCACGAATAGATGCCACGCACGGTCCGCCGCCGCACGGTCACATTCCCAGCCCCCGCACTGAAGCCGGTCCTCGACCGAGTCCGGACGGTACTCGCCTTCGTAGAACCGCGCATCGTCAATCCACACGGTCCCCGGCGCGTTTCCGAAACGCAGATGCACCCCGCAATTGCCCGAGTTATCTTCCGGCGCCGTGAACGTGACGTCGTACTCGGCCCATTCCGTCCCCAACCGCACGACCGTCGCCCCAGGACCCTGGTCCCACCCGAAAAACATCAACGGGGACCGCGGCGCGCCATTCACAAACAGCGTCGGCGACCCCAAGTGGTCCTTCACCTCCGCCGTCAGCTCCGCCCCCGCCGTTCCTGCCAGCAAGAACACGACTATCACAGTCAATCGCGACCGCATCGTTGTCTCCTTCACCTACTCGCACCAGAACGCATAGAGAAGAGCGTTCTCCACCCGGAACCGGAGCGACACCGGCCCTTCGACGCCATCCAGACCGCCTTCTTCCCAGGCCACGGCGATATCCAGACCGTCCTCCTTGACAGGCGCCGATTTTGCCATCACCCCGCCGTCCTGGTTGAGCACTTCCACTGTGACGGCGCCGAAATCCGCGTCGGCGTTCACATGAAGCTTGCTGCCCGCGATGGTCACGGGCCTGGTCACGACGGTCCCGCCATCAAACGAGGCCCCCAGCGACACAAACCGGTCGCGGAGAATGCTCGCGAACCCGACCGCCCCGCCGGAAACGCCCTTGTCGGCGCCCTCGTACGGACTGTGCCGGTAGGTGCGCCCGCCATAATAAAACCGCAACTCATCGCCCACTTCGATGGGAGGATTGTTCGCGGCGGAGTTATTGAACCGGTCCCAGCTTCCCACTTCACCGCAGGGGATGAACGGCGTGCGGTCACCTACCCGCTCGAAATGCACCGTGTCCTGGCTCACGCCAAGCTGCAGGTCGAGGAACACGTCCTCGGGACGGCTCTGAAACCGCTGCACCAGAGCGACATATTGCGCGCCGTAGGGGAAAACGTTCATGCCGTAGATTTCGGTCGCGACGGGGTCGTTCACGTCCGCCTCCATCACCACTGGCGCGGTCGCCGGGTCTTTCAAATCCCACTGCAAAAAATCGGGCGATTCGGCGCGCGCCACCGCGCGTCCCCAGAAGTTCTTGTCAAACCACGCATCACCGCTCCAAGCCGACTTGACTTCGTCGGCCACATGTTTCGTCCGGCCATACAGGACGTGCCGCTCGCCCGCCGGGTCGTACATCCAGTGCGTGGCCCCGTCGCAAATGGCTTCCGTGGCCCAGTTGTCAACCAACGTCCAATGAATCCCGTCGGGACTTGCCGCCACCCCCAGACCCCGGCGCTGATTCCCGTGGAACGGGTCCCGCCGGGGCCCGTCGTAATCGCGCTGGATGCTCAGAAAACCCATCTTGTAGCGCCGCCCGGGATCCTGTTCGCGCCCATCCTTGAACACCCCGAACATTTCATAAAAGTAGGGAAGGTAGCCGGGCGCGCCTTCCGCGGCATCCCTGTCGATCACCACGTTCGTCGGCCGGCCTTCGTGTTGAACGACGTCCAGCGCCGGTTTCCGCCACGTGATGCCGTCGCTGGATTCCGCGTACGCGACGCCCTTCGAGCACAGGTACCATATGCGGAACGTGCCGTCGTCCTCGCGCAGCACAGACCCGTACACCAGCGCCATCGCCCCTTCCCACGGCTCCGTCGCCTTCAGAACGGGATTCCCCGCGAACTTCGCCGCCGGATGAATGGTCCGGGTCACGTTCTCCATCGACAACACGACCGCGTCGTCGAGAAACAGCCGCTTGCGGACGTCGAGTTTCAAATCCCCCGCCGCCGATTCCATGCCAGCCGCCCACAACATACAGCCCAGGAAAAGACAACTCATCGCGCGCATTGCCAGATCCTCCCCAACCGCCGCGGCTCCGCTGTGGCGTGGTCTACAATCCCTTCACACACTTCGCACGTCCACACCCTTCATACGCATCACGTCCTCCTCCCGCCGTGGCGCGGCCTCCTCCGCTGTGGCGTGGTTTCCTGACCAC